>CAYYCI010000481.1:0-3856 GCA_964470215.1 uncultured Planctomycetota bacterium | reverse complement strand
AGAGGAACAGAAGCGCAAGAAACTCCTCGAGGAACAGAAGCGGCTGATGGAGGAGCGCCAGCGCCAGCGCGAGGAGGCCATGAAGCGCCTCGAGGAGATGCGCAAGCGCGCCCTCGAGGCCCAGAAGAAAGCCGCTCAGCCAACAACCCGCAAGCCGCAATCCAAAAAGCCGACCGCAGCGAAGAAGCAAGGCCCCGAGGCCCAGAGCCAGTCCGCCGAGGAACGCGAACAAGAGGCGCAGCAACTCGTTGACGAGGCGTTCGGCCAACTCCAGAAAGGCGAACCCGACTCCCTCCTCTCGGCCGCCAAGGCCCTCCGCCAGGTCGTCAACGACTATGGCGGGACCCCCGCCGCCGTCAAGGCCGAGGCCCAACTCGACCTGTTGCTCACCACCGAACCCTTCGGCCCGATCATCCTCCTGGGCGAAGCCGAGGAAATGTTCAGCGCCCAACGCTACCGCTGCGCCCAGAACAAGTACCGAGCCCTCCTCCAGCGCTTCCCCACCAGCGACCACGCCGCAAAGGCGCGCGAGCGACTCGCCGAAATCAAAGAAAACGACCTCCTGAGCAAGTCGGTTTACACCGACGAGGAACTCGAGGACGCGCGCCTGTGGTTCCTCGCCGGCTCGATCCACCTCCAGAACGGCCGGAGAAACGAGGCTATCGCGGCTTTCCGAAAGGTGGCCGAGGAATACCCCGGCTCCCGATATGCCGTCATGGCGAAGGAGAAACTCGAGACCATTCGTGGCTCCTGAAAGCCGCACCCCGACCGACCACGCTCCACTCCTCGACGAGGACTTCCTCCGCAAACTCGACCTCCTCGAGATAGTCTTCAAGCGCAACATCCTCGGCCGACGCGTCGGCGACCGGCCAGGGCTCCAGCGCGGCGGCAGGGCCGAGTTCGCCGACTTCCGCGAATACTCCCCAGGCGACGAACTCCGATACCTCGACTGGAACGTCTACGCCCGCACCGACCGCCTCTTCATCAAGGAGTTCACCAGGGAGGAGGCAGCGCTGGTCTGCCTGGTCCTCGACGCCAGCGCCTCGATGGGCTTCGGCTCCCCCTCGAAACTCCACCACGCCAAGCGCCTCGCCGCAGCAATCGCCTACCTGGCCCTCGTCGGCGGAAACGAGGCACAGTTCGCCGCTGCGACCGACGGGCGGCTCCTGTGGTCCTCGCCCCAGGCGGGGAGGCCCGACCTGGCCGCCACCGCCGCCTTCCTCGAGCCGCTCGCCCCCGCCGGCCCCACCGACCTCGCGGCCGCCCTTGCCGAGGTCCGCGACCGCCTCTCACGGCGTTCCCTAGTCGTCTTGATATCCGACCTTCTCGACCCGGGCGAACCGCGAAGGGGCCTGAGGCTCCTCGGCTCCCAGCGCTACGACCTGACCATCCTCCACGTCCTCTCGCCCGAAGAACTCCGGCCGCCCGCGATAGGTCCCGCCCGCCTGACCGACATCGAGAGCGGCGCGGGCGCGGAGGTCGTGGTGGACGAGGCGACGTTGCGCCTCTACGTCTCCGCACTCAATGACTTCTGCGAGGACTGGCTCGCCTTCTGCCAGCGCCACGACATTCGCTACGTCCAGACCTCCTCGGCCGCCCCGTTCGAGGAGTGTGTGCTCGAGACCCTGCGGCGAGGGGGGCTGGTGCGATGACGCCGCTGAACCCCTGGGGCCTCCTGGCCCTGCTGGCCATCCCGGTCCTCATCGCCCTCAGCCTCTGGCGTTGGCGCAGGAGGCAGGTCGAGGTCTCGAGCCTGTTGCTCTGGGCCAGGGTGGCCGAGGGGCGCAGGAAGGCCCCTGCCGCCCAGCGCCGCCGACTGCTCGACCCACTACTGGTCGTGCGCGTGGCCATCGCGCTGTGTGCCGCCGCCGCTATCGCCGAACTCGCCGTGGTCAGGAGCCGCGAGGCCGCTCGACGCCTCGTCCTGGTCCTCGACCGCTCCGCCAGCATGGCCGCCACGAGGCCCGACGGCAAGAGCCGCTGGGAGGTCGCGCGCGAGCGGCTCCTGCGGTTCCTGGCGAGCCTGAATGCGAGCGACCTTGTAGACATCGTCGCCCTGCCGCGCCCCGCGAGAACCACGGTAACGAAAGACCTCGGCCCAGGCGAGGCGGCGGACCTGGTGCGCCGCCTCGAGCCTTCCCAGGCGGCCCTCGACCCTGCCGACCTGGCTGAGGCAGCAGCGCTGGCCGCAGGCGAAGGTCCCGCGGCCATCATCCTGGCCACCGACGCCCCGCCCCCGACGCTGCCCCCCGGCGTGGCCGTCCTCGCCACCGGGGGCCAGACGGCCAACCGCGGCATCGTGGCCCTTGCCGCTCGCAAGACCCCGGCCGGAAATTGGCAGGTGTTGGTAGCCGTGGGAAACGCCGGCCAGGAGCGAGCAGCGTGTCGGCTCTCCCTTCTCGCGGATGGCAGGCAGGTGCTCCTGCGGAGTCTTACCATCGCGCCCAAGGCGGTGACGAGGGCGATCCTCGAGGCGGACCTGGAAAGCGCTTCCATCCTCGAGGCCCGGCTGGAGCCGGGGGATGGGCTTCCCGCCGACGACGCGGCGTGGTTGGCGCGGACGCGCCGACCGGTGCGGGTCGCATGGGTCGGGCCGCCGGAACCGTGCAGCCGACGGGCACTGGTCGCCACTGGACGGGTCGACTTGGCCGAGTTCCCGGGCGGAAAGGTCGCGGCGGCCGCCGGTCCTTTCGAGCTGACCATCTACCACCGCGTGGCGCCGTCCGAGCCGCCAGGCGGGCGGCTCGTGGTCATCGCCCCGCGGGCGAGCGTGGGTGCCTTGAAGGTCAACGGCTCCGTGGGTGCCGGCGCGCTGGTCGCCACAGAGCGCGACCACCCACTGCTGCGCGCCGTGGGGCCAGGGGGCATTCGCCCCGGGCGCGTGGTGCGAATCGAGCCGCCTGGCAACTTCCGCACCCTCGCCAGGGCCGACGGCAACCCCGCCCTGGGACTCTGGCGCGAGGGCGAGGCGGAAATCCTCTTCATCGGGCTCGACCCGGCCCAGGGGAACTGGCCCACGCTCGTCAGTTTCCCGATCTTCTGGGCGAATGTCGTGGATCACTTCGCCGGCGGCCACTCGGGCTTCGAGGCTCTGAGGCCCGGCCAACCCGTCAGGCTGGCCGAAGGACACGTGGTCAATGGCCCGAGCGGGCGGCGTGTCGCTGCGGCTGGCCGCGTCTTCGTTCCCGACCGCGTCGGGGTCTACGCGACGGCCGATGGCCGCAAGTTCGCGGTGAGCCTTCTCGACGAGCGCGAGACCCTGGCTGCCGGCGCCGAGCAGCCCTTGCCCTCAGGTCTGCTCGCCAAGTTCGAGGCGACATCGCGGCGGCCCGTCGTTCGGCGGCTCGGTCCGTGGGCGATCCTTGCGTGCCTGGTTTTCCTTTTCATCCACGAGGCGCTCTCGCCTGGCCGGGGGCGCGCGGCGGCGCCCGCACAGGCTAGAAAGCCTGTGCCACCGCAACAAGTGTAGTGGCTGGAAAGGCTGAGCCACCGCAACCGCCTTCCTTGCGCATAAGGGCCTATGCCCGCCGGGGGGAAATTCCAAGCACCAAGTTCCAAACAAGCACCAATGACCAAGCACCAATGACCAAACGCCCAGAGGCGATGGGGCCCGCTCCTCGCTGGTTTGGAAATTGGTTCTTGGAGCTTTGGTTCTTGTTTGTGATTTGGAACTTGGGATTTGGAACTTCCCGCCTCGGGCCAAAGGCTAGAAAGCCTGGAACTTGGGATTTGGAACTTCCCGCCTCGGGCCACAGGCTGGAAAGCCTGAGGCCATGAAGGAAACCCGCGCGTGGTCTTGAAGGAGGCCGGGGATGTGGGCTTTGGCACGCTTTTGTGCACCGTGGGTTCCTAATGC
>CAYYCI010000480.1:0-3858 GCA_964470215.1 uncultured Planctomycetota bacterium | reverse complement strand
TGCGAGGTCCAGGTCTCCTACGCCATCGGGGTGGCAAAGCCGCTTTCGATCTACGTGGACACTTTCGGCACGGGCAAGATTCCCGACGAGCGCCTCGAGGAGATCGTTGGCGAGCACTTCGACCTACGCCCCGCCGCCATCCTCGAGTATTACCACCTCCGCCGCCCCATCTACAAGCAGACCGCCCGCCACGGCCACTTCGGTCGCACGGGCGAGGACTATACCTGGGAGAGGACCGAAAGGGTCGCTGACCTGCGCAAGGCCGCAGGCCTCTGACCGGCGGCTCAAGGAGAAGCGATGAAGTACGACGTCAAGGACCTCAAACTCGCGGCCCAGGGCCGCGACCGCATCGAGTGGGCCGACGAGCAGATGCCCGTCCTGAGGTTGATCCGCGAGCGCTTCGCAAAGGAGAAGCCTCTCAAGGGCATCACCCTGGCCGGCTGCCTCCACGTCACCACCGAGACGGCGAACCTCATGCGGACGCTGAAGGCGGGCGGGGCGAAACTCGCCCTGTGCGCCTCGAACCCCCTGAGCACCCAGGACGACACCGCGGCCGCCCTGGTCAAACACTACGGCATCCCAACGTTCGCCATCAGGGGCGAAGACCACAAGACCTACTACAAACACATCCACGCCGCCCTCGACACCAGGCCGAACATCTCGATGGACGACGGCTGCGACCTGGTCTCCACCCTCCACTCCAAGCGCAAGGACCAAATCCCCGACATGCTCGGAGGCTCCGAGGAGACCACCACCGGGGTCATTCGCCTGAGGGCCATGGAGAAGGACGGCGTGTTGGCCTACCCCATCGTCGCGGTCAACGACGCCGACACCAAACACCTCTTCGACAACCGCTACGGGACCGGCCAGAGCACCATTGACGGGGTGATCAGGGCGACCAACCGCCTGTTGGCCGGCTCGGTCGTGGTCATCGCCGGCTACGGCTGGTGCGCGCGCGGCGTGGCCACCAGAGCCAGGGGAATGGGCGCCAACGTCATCATCACCGAGGTGGACCCCCTCCGCGCCCTCGAGGCAGTGATGGAGGGCTACCGCGTGATGCCGATGGCCAAAGCCGCGCGCCTCGGCGACGTCTTCATCACCGTCACAGGGGACTGCAAGGTCATCACCGAGCGCCACTTCGCCGTGATGAAGGATGGGGCGTGCGTGTGTAACTCCGGCCACTTCGACGTCGAGATTGATATCCCGGCCCTCAGGAAGATGGCCAGGTCGGTCAAGCGCATCCGCCAGAACGTCCAGCAGTTCACCCTCCCCGACGGCCGCCGCATCAACCTCCTGGCCGAGGGGCGCCTGGTCAACCTCGCCGCCGCCGAGGGTCATCCCCCGGCCGTCATGGACATGTCCTTCGCCAACCAGGCCCTCTGCGCCGAATATATCGCCAAGAACCACGCCAAACTCGAAAAGCGCGTCTATCGCGTCCCGATGGAGATAGACCGCCACGTCGCCCGGCTGAAGTTGAAGTCAATGGGCGTGCGGATCGACCGCCTCAGCCCCGAACAGCGCAAGTACCTGGCCTCGTGGCAGATTGGCACCTGACTGGCGCTCGGGGCCCGAAGCGCTAGAATAACGCCCCGCCCCAGGCGGCGGGGCGTTTTCCATGTGGGAATCGAACCGGCAATGAACGACCATGGAACCTCGACAGCCGCGGCCATCGGCTGCCTGGTCGTGGCCATTCTGTGCTGGGGCTCCATTCCCATCTTCCTGCGCTACTTCACCGACTTCCTCGACCCCTGGACCGTCAACGGCATCCGCTACACCACCGCGGCCGTCTTCTGGTTGCCTTTCGTCATCGTCCTCTCGCGCAGGAGGCGGGCCAACCCGGGCCCGTGGCGGCGCCCATGGCGCGACGCCCTTCTGCCCTCGTTCGTCAACGCCTTCGGCCAGGTCGGCTACGGCATCAGCCCCTATTTTCTGCCCGCCTCGACGATCGGCTTCGTCTTGAGGCTTTCGTTCCTCTTCACGGTGGTCCTGGGCTTCTTGTTCCTGGCCGAGGAGCGCCCGCTCGCGCGGCGACCCGCCTTCTGGCTGGGGGCAGTGGCCTGCCTCGGCGGGGTCGTGTTGCTCTTCGCGGGGAAACTGCGAGTGGGCGACGGACATTTCCTGGCCGGGATAGCCATCCTCCTGACCGCCACACTCTCCTGGGGTGGCTACGGGGTGAGCGTGCGCAAGAAGATGGCGCCGTACCCCGCGCGGCTCAGTTTCGGGATCATCAGCATCTACACCTCCGCCGTCCTCCTGGTCCTGATGGTGAGCCTGGGACGCCTCGAGCGCCTGGCCCACCTGAGCCCCAGGCTGTGGGCCATGCTCGTCGGCTCGGGGATGCTCGGGGTGACGTTCGGCCACGTCCTCTACTTCCGTGCGCTCCACCGCCTTGGCCCCATTGTCTGCGCCGGAGTGATGCTGGCCACCCCGTTCGTCACCTACCTGGGCGCCGCGCTCTTCCTGGGCGAGAAACTCACCCCCGTGCAGCTCCTCGGGGGGGTCTCGGTGGTCGCCGGCGGAGCCGTGCTCCTGTTCGCCCGCCGGCCGATGGAGCAACCGGCCGGCTGACCGCTGCACGAAATCCTCGTCCTGGCGCCCCAAATCGTTCGCCGACGGCCCCTCCCTTTGACAGAACCAGGGCGTTTGCGGCAGTTTAGGCCCCGGAACCTCGTTGGCCCGCTTTTTGCAGTGCAAACAAAACGGCCCGGCCCCGGGAGACTCGCTCATGGCACAACCGATCGCCGTCCAGGTCAACGAAGAGCTCAGAACCTGTCCGGAGTGCGGCTACCAGAATGGCTTCCACGTGGCCTTCCAGCGCGAGGGCCAGGGGGCGACCGTGGCCGTCAGGTTGGTCTGTCCGAGTTGTAGCGCGGCCTTCGACCTCGGGCTGCGAATAACGATCGAGCGGCCGAAGACCTGAGAGGCCCACCAGGAGGGGACGCGATGAATGCGACTCCGGAGCGATTCCGCCGCGCGGCGAAACTGACGGTCGTCGGAACCGGTCTTGTCGGTTCCACCGCGGCCTACTCCATCCTCGCGCGCGGCCTGGTCAGCGAAATCGTCCTCATAGACATCAACCGCCAGCGAGCCGAGGGCGAGGCGATGGACCTCAACCACGCCGCTCCATTCGGGCGCCCCGTGCGGGTTCGGGCCGGCGACTACCCCGACGCGGAGGGTTCCGACATCATCATCGTGGCGGCCGGGGCGGCCCAGAAGGCCGGAGAGTCCCGCCTCAGCCTCGCCAAGACGAACGTCGAGATCATCCGCCAGATCGCCCCCAGGCTCCACGAGGCCGCGCCAGAGGCGGTCGTCCTCATAGTCTCGAACCCCGTTGACATCCTCACCCACGCTGCCCAGAAGGTCTCCGGCTATCCGGTCGAGCGGGTGATCGGCTCGGGCACGCTGCTCGACACGGCCCGCTTCCGCTTCGAGTTGGCCAACCGCTGCCAGGTCGCGCCAGCCAACGTCCACGCCTACATCATCGGCGAACACGGCGACACCGAGGTCCCCGTCTGGTCGCTCGCTAACATCGCGGGGATGCGCCTCAGGGACTACTGCCCCGTCTCTGGCAGGGGATGCGACGATGGCGAGCTCCGCGACCTCTTCGAGAACGTCAAGAACGCCGCCTACGAGGTGATCGCCCGCAAGGGCGCCACCTACTACGCCATCGCCCTCGGGGTCACCCGACTTGCCGAGGCCATCCTGCGCGACGAGAACGCCGTCATGACAGTCTCGACACTCGTTGACGGCTACTACGGCATCCGCGATGTGTGTTTGAGCCTCCCAGCGGTCGTCTGCCGCCAGGGCATCCGCGAGGTCATCCCGCTGAAGATGACCGACGCGGAGGTCGAAGCCCTG
>CAYYCI010000479.1:0-3862 GCA_964470215.1 uncultured Planctomycetota bacterium | reverse complement strand
CCACAGGCTGGAAAGCCTGTGCCACCGTTGGAACCAGAGGGCCGCGTTCAGCCATTGGTGGCACAGCCTTTCCAGGCTGTGGTTGCGGGCCTCAGGGGGGGTAGCGCCACACAGGCTAGAAAGCCTGAGACCATGAAGGAAACCCGCGCGTGGTCTCGAAGGAGGCCGGGGCTTGCAAACCCCGCGCCATCGCCGGTAGGGGCACGGCACCGCCGCGCCCGCGTGACGCGCGGCCTCCGTGCCCTGCGTCCGGGGTCTCGCGGGCCGAGACGGCCCGCCCACAGGCCGCGCTCGCGGCCACTGGCTATTCGATCCTGACCTCGAGCGGCTGGCTCTGGAAGGACGGGATGCCCTCCTTGTCCACGGCCTCGACTATGTAATACAGGCGCCCGCGCCCGTCTATCTTCTTGTCGGTGAAGGTGGTGGCGGTCAGGAGGTCGGCGTTGAGTTTCAGCCCGCCGACCTTCACATACTGGGCGTTGTCCCATCGCCGATACAGGTTGTAGCCTGCCAGCCGCGGGTGAACCACGGGGTTCCACGAGAGGACGACCACCGGGCCAGGCCGAACCCTTGCGCGAATGTTAGCAGGGGCGGGGAGGCGGACATAACGATCGTAGTGGCCGTCGCAGGGCAGGAACGTCCAGACCTCGCCCTTTACCACCGTGCCGTCGGCCTCGACGGCGTCCACCCGCCAGTAGTACCGCACGCCTTTCTCGAGGCCAGCCGGTGGGGTGAAGATGTTGGAGCGAACGAAGCGGCCGGCGAATTCGGGCGACCTGGTGTCGGCCCTCTCGACCTTCGTCCTGTCGGTCCCGAAGTAGACGTGGTGTGCGACGGCGTTCCTGCCCTCGAGCCACATCAGGTCGGCGTCGGTCTTGACGAACCTGGCGCCATCGGGCGGGATGGGGAAGGAGGCCCGGCGGAGTTGTCGGCCGGGAATCCAGTAGTGGCTCGCGCCGAACTCGTAGGCGCCGATGTCGGGGGCGCGGCCGATGTAGCCGCGGGCGCGGCTGTTCCTGGCATCGGCGGGCGTCGGCGCGATGGCGTCGGGATTTCCGCCCTCGACCTTGACGAAGCGCAGGTTGTCGATCAGGTCGCCGGGGACGAAGCGCTCGTCCACAACGGTCGTGCCGGCGTCCGCGATCTGGGGGCTCTTGCGTGGGCGGAAGTCGAAGTTGTCGGGGTCGCGGAGCAGGTCGCGGACCTTCCCGCCGGTGACCAGTCCGTTCCAGTTGTGGCTGTGGAAGCCCGGGATGCGTCCGAGGCCGTCGAGGTCCTCGATGGTGCGGTGGCCGGAGAGGCGGTCGGCGAGGTTGTTGCGGGTGATCGAGTGTTGGCCTCCGCCGAAGGCGATCTGGTTGATGATCGAGATGTCGTGGCGTCGGCCACACTCGAACATCGTGTTGTTGAAGGTCTTCTGGTAGTCGCCCTTGACCTGTAGGCCCTGCCAGAGGTTCCAGCCGACATTGCCGACTATTGTGGCGAGCGAGCCCGCGGGGCATCCGTCGCAGCGGACGGCCTTGCACTCGGAGTGGTGGAACCAGTTGCGGCGGGCCATGAGGAAGTTCTGGGAGCCGCTCTGGACCTGGACGCCGCTGGCATCGCTGCGCCAGGTGCCGAAGTTGTAGCCGTAGTTGAGCTCGGCGGTGAAATGGCCCTCGGGGGTCTTGCGGATGTAGATGGCCCCGTGGCGGAGGGTGTCGTGGATGGTGTTGCGTCGGGCCACGGCCCCCGGGCTTCGGCAGAAGTTTATCGCCCCGCCCTCCCCCAGGTGGAACAGGCAGTTCCCGACCACGGCGGGCGAGCCCTGGATTTCCACCCCGCCGCCCTGGAACCAGACGACCTCGCAGTCGCGGACCACACCGCCCGCGTGCAATCGGAGCGCGCAATCCAGAAACTTGTCCTCGAAGGTCTTCTTCGGCAGGCCGCTCCTGGCGTGGGCCTCGATGAGCAGCGGCAGGAGCGCCGTCTTGCGATAGGTCGGATAGGAGAACACGCAGCCCTCGACCACCGTGCCCGGGCTGTCGGTGGCCGTCAGGCGGCAGCCGAAGAAGCGTATGCCCCTGATGCGGATGTGCGAACTCCTCCTGATCGAGACGTCCAGGTCGGCGGCCTTGACCCGGAAACGGTGGCGACGGGGATGGTCTCCATCGCCCAGTTTCAGGTAGAGGGTCTTGGCCCGGGGGTCCAGCGCCCACTCGCCGGGCCGATCGAGGAGGGCGAGGTGGTTCTTCAGCACGAAGCGTCCCTGGAAGAGTTGACTGAGGAAGTGGTCGGTGAAGTTGTCGAAGACCACCTCGAGGCGGTCCGAGCCGGGCTCGTGGTGTGTGACCACGGCAGGGCTTGGCGACAGACCCTCGACCACCGCCCCGACCAGGCTGCCGACATTGCCGAGCGGCCGCAGGGAGCGGAAGGCCAGTTTCTTGACGTTGGCAACCACGTCGAACTTCGTCGGGGCGAACTGCGAGAGCGGGACCTTGAGTTTCTTCAGGCGCGCGGTGGCGAAGTTCGCACGGGCCGCCAGCGGGTCGAACCTGGCGAAGTAACTCTCGGCATCCCACGCCGTGCCCGGCTCCGGGACGCGGCCGTTGAACCTGGGCGACATCGGCTCGGTCCAGTTCTTCTTCACGTTCGGCCAGCGAGCGAGGACCAGCATCTTGCCGTCCATCCACACCTGCCAGGCCGGCCGGCGCAGCGGCCGCTCGAAGACCCCGCCGCCCCGAGCCTTCCACGGCCCCGCCGCCACGGCCTCGAGGTCCTCGGTCGCGTCAACCACCGGCTGTTCGCCCTTGTAGGCGGCGATTGTGATCGGCTTCTGGGCGGTCGCCTGGAGGCCGGAGATTTCGATCGCCTCGTGATAGCGCCCCGCGCGCAGGTAGAGCGTGTCGCCGGGTCTCAGGACGCTCAGCCCCTTGCGAATCGTCTTGAAAGGGCGTTCCAGCGAGCCGGGGTTGTCGTCCCGGCCATTGGGCGCCACGAAGAACGCGCGTCCCTCGATGACCGCTTTGTCTGGTCGGCCACCCCTGGCGGTGGGGACCGGCACCTCCTGTCCTCTCAGGACACCGAGGAATCGCACGTCGGCCACGCGGCTTCCGCCCGGCTTCTCGAGGATGAACTGCGCCTCGACGCGCCTGCCATCCATATAGGGCCGCACCAGGAAGAAATGGGCGGCGCGGCCAGGGATGAAATAGGTCCCCTGGCATTCGACCCATCTGGATGCCTTGATCCCCCCGCGGCGGTCGTCGGGGGAGAAGAACTCGTGGACCTCCCGGGAGTCGGCGACGAGCCTGGCCTCGGTCGGCTGGCCGTCGGGCGCGGTGAGTTGGAGTTTTCCTCTTACGGTCTCGATGAGGAGTTTGCCGCGCAGGTCTCGCGGCACGCGCCCTGTGCGTTTCGCCTCGTCTTCGCGTTCTGCGGGGGACCTCTTTGGCTCATCCGCCCTCGCCCCCGCCGGGCAGAGCATGACGAGCGAGACTGCGAATGCGAAAACGATTACCCTGAGCGGGCTGTTTCTCATGTTCCCCGTTCCATCCGTGTTGCCGAGAAGCGGGCCGGGCGTCGCGGGCCGAGACGGCCCGCCTACAACCCATCTGGCCGCCTGTGGGCGGGGCGTTCCTGCCCCGCGAGGCACTTCGCCCTAACCACATGGCTTTGCGACACATGCGTCGCGGGACGGCCCCAATCCCCGCTCCGTGCCCCTCATGCATTGCCGGTCGCCGCCCTCTTCGCGGGGGCGCACGCTCCGAAAATGGCTTTGTTTCGCAGAATCACGTCCTCCGGGAACCTAGCCTCCCAAACCATTGGTGCCACATCTATGAGGAAACCCGGGATGGCAGCGCGCCGGGGCGTGTGGGCTTTGGCA
>CAYYCI010000478.1:0-3901 GCA_964470215.1 uncultured Planctomycetota bacterium | reverse complement strand
CCCCGACCCGCTCAACCCCGACGACCAGATCATCGTCAGACGCAACGCGGTTGATCCCAATCTCCTCGAGGCGGTCGTCAATGGCTCGGTGGTCGAGACCCGGGCCGAGAGCGGCGTCCGCTACATCAAGGTCCTGGCCGGCGAGGGCGACGACCTCGTCCAACTCGACTTCACCTCGACCTCCATTCGCGGCTTCCTCTACGGCCAGAACGGCAACGACACGCTCATCTCGACCGACGGGAACGATCGCCTCTATGGCGGGGACGGCGACGACACACTCGAGGGCGCCGGCGGCCGCGACCTCCTGCTCGGCGGGGACGGCGACGACACGCTCGTCGTGGGCGAAGGACGCGACAGGCTCTACGCCGGCGATGGCGACGACGCCCTCGACGGCGGCGATGGGAACGACCTCCTGATCGGCCGCTCCGGCGACGATGCCCTCACCGGCGGCCCGGGCAACGACAGGCTCTTCGCCGGCGATGGCAACGACACGCTCGACGGCGGCGATGGCAACGATCTGCTCGTCGCGCGCTCCGGCAACGACACGCTCGACGGGGGAGCCGGCAACGACCGACTCTACGGCGGATACGGCGACGACAACCTCGTCGGCGGCGACGGGGACGACCGCCTGACCGACCGTCGTGGCGCGAACGCCCTGGACGGGGGAGCGGGCGACGACCGCCTGGTCGGCGGAACTGGCCCCGACACCCTGACAGGCGGCCCGGGCGACGACCGGCTCTACGCCAGCCGAGGCGACGACAAGCTCTTCGGCAACGAGGGGAACGACCGCCTCTACGGCGGTTCCGGGGATGACGAACTCGACGGCGGGGCAGGGGACGACCGCCTCGTGGCCGGCTCCGGCACCGACTCGCTCCTCGGCGGCGACGGCCAGGACACCCTCTTCGGCGGCTCCGGCACCGACATCCTCGACGGCGGGGCGGACGACGACAGGCTCTACGGCGGCAGGGGCGACGACGCGCTTGCCGGCGGCGACGGCGACGACCGTCTCTATGGCGGCTCGGGCGACGACATCCTCGATGGTGGGCCGGGCGACGACTACCTCAACGGCGGCCCCGGCACCGACATCCTCGACGGGGTGAGCGACCCCAGCCCGATGACCACCCAAAGAGCCTTCAACGCGGCCTTCCCGGAACCCGGCGGCGAGGGGTGGCTTTTGACCTGGGGCGGGTCGCTGCTCGGCGGCTTCGACGCCACCCCCCTGGCGGATTGGTGGAGTGGGATCATCACCAGCGCCCGCTCTCGCTGCCGGGTCGTCCGCTACCTGACCGACCACGGCTTTCTGAGTTTCCAGAGCGTCTTCAGCCCGTTGATTGCCGGCGACTGGGCGGATGGCTGCGGCCTGATCAGCCTCCTGACGTGAGCGGTGGGGAGATTCCTGATAGGACGAATAGGACCTATCCGTCCTATCGGCTCAGCGCGAGGAATCGGCCGACCGGACCGAGCATCGCGGTGAGCCTCTCGCCGATCTTCAGCCGCATCTCGTCGCTGATCCCCCGAATGTCGGGCACGTACATGGCGTAGGCCCGGGTGGGGAGGGCGTTGAACGTCCCGGGCACCTCTGCCCTGACGACGTATGTGATCTTGTGTGTGCCCTGTGAGATTCGGCTGACGAAGAAGGCGGTTTTCTCGTCGCGGACCTCCATGTAGGCGCCCAGTCCCCCGCCCCAGCGGTAGCCGCTGCGGAGGTCCACCGGCTCGCAGCCGCTGGGCCTGGGGTCCTCGAAGACGAGGTATTCGTAGTCGTTCTTGGCCTCGATCTCGAGGGTGACCTCGATGCGCTCCCCGCTGGCGACCTCGTCGCCGTAGTTCAGGGGCGAGCGTTTCTGGCGGTTGTTCTCGTCGAGGGTGAGTTTGTGGTATGTGCGGCGGACGAAGAGTTCGTGGCCGGCGCCCTCGATGCGTTCTTCCTTGGTGTAGAAGAACATGCCGGCCGTGTAGTAGAGGTTGCCCGTGCCTTCCTTGACGATTCGGATGGTGTTCGGGCCGGAGCGCAGGTCGGCGTCGCCGAGTGTGATGCGGCCATCGAGGCTGAGGGCATTGTCCTTCGTGACCCGCAGTTCGCGGACCTTGCGGTCGTTGACGAAGACGGAGACCTTGTAGTCCGGGGCGAGTTCGCGGCTGTGGCGGATGTAGTCGGTGAGGGCGTAGATGGCGAATGCGGTGTCGCGGGTGGACTTCCAGCGGCTGCCTCTTCGGTTGTTGACCAGCCATTTCATTATCGGCTTGACGAGGCGATTGCGCGGCTCGATAGCCAGGTATGCCTTGAGGGCATAGGATGTGGCCTCGACCGCGTCGTCGCTCCACCGCCAGTAGCCGGCGGTCTTGCCCCAGTGGGCGGTGCGGTTCCCCTTGTCCTGTTCGAGGAAGTCCTCGAGGTTTCGGAGCATGACGGTGGCCCTCTGGCGGTCGCCGAGGTGGTGGAACGCGAGGGCCATCAGTGCCCGTGAGTAGGCGTTCAGGCGCTCGCGCCGCTGCCATATCCGCTCCTGCCACTTCGGCTCCTTTATCTTGTGGAGGGCGAGGGTGTGGAGGGCGTAGGCCATGGTGTCGGGCCGGTTCTCGAGGTGGACGAGGGAGTTTCGGAGTGCCTGGATGCCGCGCTGGAGCCTGGACTGGTCAACGGCCACTCCCGCCTGCCTGGCCACTGTGAGGCCATAGCACACGTAGGCCGTCATCCACGGGTCGGTGCGTCGTGCGCCGGGCCACCAGCCCCATCCGCCGTCGGAGCGCTGGGCGGCG
Source organism: uncultured Planctomycetota bacterium (assembly GCA_964470215.1). Lineage (GTDB taxonomy): Bacteria > Planctomycetota > PUPC01 > DSUN01 > DSUN01 > CAYYCI01. Next base: position 1,141 of record CAYYCI010000478.1, on the reverse strand, counting down.
TAGAGGCGGGCCAGGCCCTTGTTGACCATGTCGGGCAGTTTGGCCTCGAGCCTCTCGTTCCTGGCGCCCAGGTCGCGAAGCGTCTTCGCCACGATGACCGACGGGAGGAAGCGGCTCATGGTCTGCTCGACACACCCGTAGGGGTACCTGGCCAGGTATTCGAGGCTGTCGAGCATCGCGGCGGCAATCGAGGGGCTGAGGTCAATGTTCAGGACCGTGCAGAGGTTGTTGCGCTCGGCGGGCAGGGTGAGGGTCTCGACGACCACGGCCTTGCCGGTGGGGCTTTCGCCGGGCTTGAGTTCCTCGCTCGTGACCGGCTCGCCGACGCAGCCGCTCCTGGCCACGAACTTCTCCACCCCGTGGGGCAGGACCTCGTAGGTCTTGGCCATGGCGTCCGACTCTTCGTCGGTCTGTGCCATGACCTGTAGTTTGGCCTGGCCTGGGGCGACGACCTGAACCTGCCAATCCACGCGCTTCTCACCGCCGCTGGGAACGGTTACCTCGACGACGGGCTTGCCGCCGGCAAGTTGGAGGCCGCTCTGGGTGAGGGAGACGCGCACTCGCTTGTCGCGGGGGAGGTAGTTGTGGACTATTGCCGAGACGGTCGCCAGGTCGCGCTCCTGGAAGAAGCGCGGGGCCTGGAGGCGGACGATGATGTTCTTCTTCGTCTTGGTGTTGAATGTCAGGGTTCCGACGGCCTTGCCTGCGGTCACGGCGCGTGCCCTGGCGGTCCAGTCGGTCAGGGTGTCGGGGAATTTCAGGGTGACCGTGGCCTTGCCGTCCTTGTCGGTTCGGATGGTCGGGTTCCAGAAGGCGGTTGCTCGGAAGTCGGCGCGGAGGGTTGGCTGGACGAGTTGTGCCTTGTGGGCGAGCATGTCGCGGTCGGCGCCGCGTCCTTTTGCCGCGTCGGCCAGCGCGGCGGGCGCGCCTGGCGCGGGCGGAGCGGCGGCTTTTGCCAGGGCGCGGCGGGCGCCGAATGCCATGCCGCCTGCTTGCGCCGCGTTCATCTCCGCCCCCTCGCGGAGCAGGGTCTGCTTGCGCTCCTCGGCGACCTCGACGGCGCCGGGGGGCATCTCCGTCTCGGCTTTCCGCTTGTAGCGAATCTGGGAGAAGCTCGAGTTGGTGGCGATGGCTAGTGGCC
>CAYYCI010000477.1:0-3915 GCA_964470215.1 uncultured Planctomycetota bacterium | reverse complement strand
CGAGATGGAACACGCCTACGAGGCCGCCCACCCCGACACCGACGTCGTCCTCGACATCCACGGCAGCATCCTCCTCACCCGCCTGACTCCACTACGGCGCGGCGACGTCCTCGCGGTGGCCGACCACCGCCTGATCGAGAAAATCCTCAGCCCGAAACACGCCACCTGGGTCGCAAAGTTCGCAACCACCGAGATCGTCCTCGCGGGCCACCGCTCCAGCAAGTATCGCGCCGAGATCACGCCGGAGAACTGGTTCGACATCCTCCTCCGCCCCGACGTCTCGTATGGAATCGCCGACCCGTCCCAGGACCCCTGCGGCTACTACACCAGGCTGGTCTGGGAATTGGCCGAGAAGCATTATCCCACCACGAGGGGCAAGAGCCGCCCGCTCGCCAGGGAACTCGAGAAAAACTGCCCAAAGGCCAACATCGCCCGCGATGCCCTCAGCCTCATCTCCGAACATCTCAACCTCGCACGGGTGGACTATGCCTTCGTCTATCGTGTCCACGCCATAGACCAGAAACTGCCCTTCACCCCCCTGCCCCGCCAGATCAACCTCGGCGACCCGGCCCTCACCGACCACTATGCCAGGGTCCAGGCCCTCGTGCCCAACTATCGCGGCGGCACGGAAACCATGACAGGCTCCCTCATCGCCTTCGGCATCACCATCCCCACCGACGCCCCCAACCCCGAGGACGCCAGGAAGTTCGTCCGATTCGTCCTCTCGCCCCAGGGACGGAAAATCCTGGAGCGCTCAGGCTTCAAGCCCCTCGCCCCGGCGCTCGTCCCTGCGTGGGGCGCCGTGCCCGAATTCCTCAAAGACCTCGCCAAGGCCGAAGAGTGACTGCGGCCAGAGCCCACTGCCTTCTGGACGCTCTTGCACGACAACCAGGAAAAAGGCGCCCCGCGGCGCCGCCTCACTGCCTCGCGGCGTGGCCCTGAATCCCCCACGCCGCGCGGGCCCCTCGCTTCCCGGTGGGCTCGGCCTCCCGGTCGGCGGAGCGGAGGGTCCCGCAGCGCTCACTGCCAGGAGCCAGAGGAAGCCCGGACCGCCGCGCGGCGAAGCGCATGGCGAGGTTGATCGCCATGAAGAACAGCGGGCGTCTGAAATGGTGGGGAAAGCGCTTCAGGATCGAGCGTAGCCGGTAGAAACGCAAGCGGATGCGACGCTGCCCTTCGGCCAACTGGCGTGGCGTCATGCGCGCCGGTCGAAACACCACCGTGGTGTGGTCGTAGTAGCTCCAGTCCTCGGTGAACAGCCGCCCCTGGCGCTTGAGACGGTCATAGACCGCGGTGCCGGGATAGGGCGTGAGAATGTTGAAGGTGGCGGAATGGACGCGACACGTCATGAGGAAGTCGAACGTCTCGTCGAAGACCTCCGGCTCGTCGGTCTCGAAGCCAAAGACCACGGAGGCGTGGAAGCGGATTCCCGCGCCCTGGATGCGCGCGATCGCGTCCGCAACGTCCCGCCGGTCTCGGAAACACTTCTTCATGCCCCTCATGGACGCCTCGGAGACCGTCTCCACGCCGACGAACAGCCCCCGGCAGCCGCTCTCGTATGCCGCGCGGAGGAGGTCCTCGCGGTTCGCGAGCGACAGCGAACATTGGCCAACCCAGCGGATGTTCAGGGGCTTGAGGGCCTTGAAGAGCTCGCGGGCGTAGTCCGGACGCCCTATCACGTTATCGTCCAGAATCAGGTGGTACTTTCGCCCCGAGAGTCTCACGTCCTCCACCACCCACGCGATGGGAAAGGTCCGGATGCTCCGCCCGTAAACCCTCGAGACCGAGCAGAACTCGCAGTCGTAGGGGCAGCCGCGCGTGGTCATCAACGGATTGAGGTTCATGAAACGCTTCACCGCGCCCAGGTCGCGGCGCGGGTGGGGAATCCTCGACAGGTCGGCCGGCTCCTCCGACCGGTAGAGGGGCCTCAGCCTCCCGGCCGCCGCGTCGGCCACCACCTCGGGCCAGACCGGCTCCCCCTCGCCAACGACCACCGCGTCGGCGTGTCCCCCCGCCTCGCTCGCCAGCACCGAGGCGTGAATGCCCCCGATCACAACCTTCGCCCCCTTGTTGCGAAAGTGGTCCGCGATCATGTAGCCCCGCCGCGCGTTCGCCGTCATCACGCTCACGCCCACGAGGTCCGGTTCCAACGACAAGTCCAAATCCTCCCACTCCTCCACGACGATGCGCACTGAATGCCGCTCGTCGGTCAGGGCGGCGAGCACCTGGAGAGCCAGCTCCGGTATCCTCAGAGCGCCCGGCGTCCTCCGCGTCACATCCTGGCATGGAGAAACCAGAAGCACCTTCACTGCGGCGTCCCCTAACGGCGGCACCGGGAACGTTACGGATATCCCACGCTCCGCTGAAATCCACGGCAGGTTCACCTCCGGATTCTACGCCTCCTCCTCTCCCGTGTCAATCGGCTTGTCGAGAAGGAGGGGCTTGCATTTTTCGCGAGAATCAGCAAAGATTCCCATCAGGGCTCAAGCACTCGCGGGGGCGCGGACCTCGGGGCGCTCCGAGCACCGGCTCAACACCGACTATCGCACCCACACGGGGTGAGCGTGAAGAGCGAGATGGGAACCTCGAGAGCGGACCAATCCCCAGCCGCTCCAACATCCCCGAGGTCGAATGCGATTGACACCATCCGCCACTGCGAGGCCTCGGCCGCCGCTCGCCCCCTCGTGAACCGGGCCATCGTCTTGTTCATCCTGGTCAGCTCAATGGCCGTCGCGGCTCGCGCTTCCACGACGACCGCCCCGTGGCCCAGGGAAAAAGCCCAGGAATGGCATGAATCCACCCCCTGGCTCGTCGGTTGCAACTTCGTCCCGAGCACAGCCGTCAACGACATCGAGATGTGGCAGGCCGAAACCTTCGACCCCAAGACCATCGCTCGCGAACTCTCCTGGGCACAAGCCCTCCGGTTCAACACCGTTCGCGTCTTCGTCAACTACCTCGTCTGGGAGGCCGACCCCGAAGGCCTGAAAAAGCGAATTGACCAGTTTCTCGCCATCGCCGCCGAGCGCGGCATATCCACAATGTTCGTCCTGTTCGACGACTGCTTCAAGCCCGAGCCCCGCCTCGGCAAACAACCAGACCCCGTCCCAGGCGTCCACAATAGCCAGTGGGTCCAGAGCCCCGGCGCCAGCCGCCGCGACAACAAGGCCGCCTGGCCGAAACTCCAGCGCTACGTCGAGGACATCGTCGGCACCTTCGCCCGCGACCGCCGCGTCCTCGCCTGGGACATCTACAACGAGCCCCAGAAGTCGCCCCCCCTCGTCGAGGCCGCGTTCCGCTGGGCGCGCGGCGCCAACCCCATCCAGCCCCTCACCGCCACCGTCTTCGGACCCTCACCACTGCGCAAGAAAGTAATCGCACTCTCCGACGTCATCTCCTTCCACCACTACGGCCCCCTCAAGGACCTGAAGCGGACAGTCGCGAGTCTTCGCGCCCACGGCCGCCCACTCCTGTGCACCGAATGGATGGCACGCGGCCACGGCAGCCGCTTCCAGACCCACCTGCCCTACTTCCGGGAAAACAAACTCGCCTGTTGGTCCTGGGGCCTGGTCGCAGGGCGCACCCAGACCTACTACCCCTGGGGCTCGAAGCCCGACTCGCCCGAGCCGAGGCTCTGGCACCACGACATCCTCCGCCCCGACGGCACCCCCTTCGACCCGGCAGAGGTCGCACTGATCAAGAAACTCACTGGCAGGGCCACCGCCTCGGGCCAGGAACCGCCGACCGAATAGACCACCCCGCCGGCGAAACACCTTCCAGGAAGCACGTCAAGTCCACCCCTTCCCCCCACCCTCCCGGTGGCACATCCATGAGGAAACCCGGGATGGCAGCGCGCCGGGGCTGTGGGCTTTGGCACGCTTTTTGCACCGCAATCAGCTGCCAGGCGAGAAGGAAAAG
>CAYYCI010000476.1:0-3928 GCA_964470215.1 uncultured Planctomycetota bacterium | reverse complement strand
CATCCGCGGATGTGGACGCCACTTGTTCGTAGTTCCGCCTTCAGGCGGTCGAGTCGTCCCCACCCGCTGCCGATGGGGTTATCGAGAACCCCATAATCAGGGGCCACACTCCAGATGGCCGTTGCAATCCCGAAAGCGCGGGCTATACTACCTGGTGGCCAAACCTTCTCAGGAGGCTCGAAATGGCGGGCAAAGGGCTTTCGCGAAGGCGCTTCCTCTCCGCTGCCACCCTCGGCACTGGATTTCTTGTCGCCCACTCCCGGGTGTTTGGCGCTGCGGGCCAGAAGCCTCCCAGCGACACCATCACCGGCGCACTGATCGGCTGCGGGGGCCGGGGCCGCGGCTCCTGGGGCGCGATGAGGGTCTCGGGGTGCCGCCTCATGGCCCTCTGCGACGTGGACAAGAGCCACATCGCCCGCTATACGAAGGCATTCAAAGCCGACCCCGCGAAGGTCGCCGGCTACACCGACTTCCGCCGCATCATGGACCGCAAGGACATAGACCTGGTTTGCATCGCGACCCCTCCCCACTGGCACGCGCTCATCTGCATAGCGGCGGCCCAGGCGGGCAAGGACATCTTCTGCGAGAAACCGATGACGAAGTTCATCGCCGAGGGCCGCGCCGTGGCCGACGCAGTCAAGCGCTACAACGTGGTCTTCCAGATCGGCACCTTCGGCCGCTTCTCCGTCTCGCGCTCCCGCGGCGGAATCGAAACACACAAGATCTTGAAACACGGTCTCCTGAAGGATGTCAGCGGCTTCATCTATCGCACAAGCGTCCCGATGCGCCTGGGTCGCACTGACCTGGCGCCACAGCCCGTGCCGCCCGAACTCGACTACGAACTCTGGCTCGGCCCCGCCCCCTACAAGCCCTACAATCGCGAGCGCGTCCACTACAAGAACCGCTTCTACTGGGACTACGAGGGCGGCGACTTGACCAACTTCGGCGCCCACCGCATTGACCCCTTCACCTGGCACTTCGCCAAGGACGACACCGCGCCCGTCGAGGCAATCCCATACGCCCCGTGGCCCCAGCACCCCGACGCCGTCGGGCCGTGGGGGTGGGTCGAGTTGAAGTATGCCGACGGGCTGACCTTCGTCATCGAGACGGGCAAATGGGGCAAGCGCTACGACAAGAAGCCGACGCGGAAATCAATCAGCGCCGACGACCTCGACGAGGAGGGCCGCCGGAAACTCGCCGCGCTCCCCGACCCCGAGCCGCTCCTGACCTTCGAACAGGCCATCCGCACCCGCAAACAAGCGGGCGGCAACGCCGAGGCCGCCCACCGCGGAACCACCGCGCTCCACCTGGCCAACATCGCCATACGCGTCGGGCGGAAGATTCGCTTCGACCCCGTGACCGAACAGATCGTCGGCGACGAGGTCGCAAACCGCCTCGTCAATCAGCCGATGCGCGCTCCGTGGCACCTCTAGGGTCCTTCAGGAGACACGAGGTGGTCGCCCTCCGAGTGTTGTTGGCCGCCTGCGCGCTGGGCGCCGCGCCCGACAATGCAGCGCGACCCGGCAAACTGATTACCGAACCCCCGACTCTTCATTGCCTGGGCGTCCGCTGGTTCATCGCTGGGGACGCCAACGCAAACGCGAAGGTCGAGGTTCGCTATCGGAAAGTCGGCGTGGACGAGTGGCATCGCGCGCTCGACCTCTTCAGGGTCGAGGCCCGCGCCATCCGTCCGCCCAACCGCCCACCCGCGGGCTCGAGCATGTTCGCCGGCTCGGTCTTCGGCCTCGAGCCCGACACCGACTACGAGATGAAACTCACCCTGATTGACCCCGACGGCGGCGATGCCGAGCGGGTGGTCAAAATGAGGACGTGGAAGGAGCCGGCGCTGCCAGAAGGCGGTCGCCGCGTCGAGGTCCGGCCGGGCGAACTCGCCGCCGCGCTCGCGAAAGCCAGGCCGGGCGACATCCTGCTCCTCCACAAGGGCACCTACTCTGGCACGTTCAAGCCCCCCAGCGGCGAGCCGGGCAAGCCGATTGCCCTCGTGGCGTTCGGCGACGGGCCACCCGTCCTCGATGGCCAGGGGCGCAGCAACATCATCAACGGCACAGGCGCCCACGACATCATCCTCGAGGGCCTCCGGTTCCGAAACGCCACCTGGGCGCTCGCATTCAACAACGCCTCGCGGATCACCGTCCGCCGCTGCGTGGTCACGGGCTGCGATTTCGCCTTCGTGGCACAGAAGAACGGCGCCCGCCAGCGGCACATCTTCATCGCCGACAACACATTCCGCGGGCCGTGCACCTGGCCGCGCTCGAAGGGCATCGAGCGGCAGCGCGGCGTGCAGATTTCCGGGACCGGCCATGTCGTCGCCCACAACCGCATCAGCCGCTACGCCGACGGCATAGACACGTTCCCCGGCTACCCGACCGCGGCAATAGACATCTACCGCAACGAAATCTCCGAGTGCACCGACGACGGCATCGAGATGGACTACTCGGAACACAACACCCGCTGCTTCGAGAACCGCCTGACGAACGTCTTCCAGGGCATATCGGTCCAGCCGGTCCACGGCGGCCCAGTCTATGTCTTCCGCAACGCCCTCTACAACGTGGGCCTCGAGACCTTCAAGATGCACAACAGCCCCTCGGGAGCGCTCTTCTTCCACAACACCTCGGCGAAGGCCGGGATGCCGCTGGTGCTCTACACGGGGGAGACCGTCTCGAGGTGCATCTACCGCAACAACCTCTTCGTCGGCACGAGCGGCAACTACGCCTACGAGACGACCGCCCCGATGCGCGGCTGCGAGTTCGACTACGACGCCTTCGCCGGCCAGTGGAAAACCTTCCTGAAGTGGAACCGCGTCCGCTACCGCACCCTGGAGGATGTCAAGGCGCGGGCGCCGGTCTATCGCCACGCGCTGGCCCTCCGCCCCGAGGGACTGTTCGCCAGCGGCATCCGCCCGCCCGACGACCCGAAGAAGTCCTACCCGCCCAGCCTCAACGACCTGAGGCCCGCGCCAGATTCGGGTGTCGTGGACCGCGGCGTCCCCCTCCCCAACATCAACGACGGCTTCGAGGGGAAGGCGCCAGACATCGGCGCCTACGAGGCCGGCCAGCCGCTGCCCCGCTACGGCCCTCGCTGAGACCCCGGCTCCAGACCACCAACCGTCCACGCGGCAGTTCAATACGAAGGCGACCGCGCGAGATTATGAGAGGCTTTTCCCGAGCGCCAGTTGCTCGGCGGCGATGCGGTCGAGAAGGGCGTGGAGTTCGGGCTCAGGCCTGTAGGCGTCGGCGCGGCGGCGGTAGTGCTCGGCCGCGAGCCGCAGCCCTTCCTCCAGGCTAACGCGGCACTCGAACCGGCCCGCCACCGACATGACCTTCGAGTTGTCGAAGACGACGGACCAGGTCTTGTCGCCCAGGAGTGGCCCTGCCCACTCGCGGCGGTAACGGACGATCGTGTCGGTAGGGACGTGGACGAGGGTCGGCTCGACGCCCAGCGCTCGTCCCATCTCGGTGAAGATGTGGTCCCAGGGATGGGATTCCATGTGGCGGGTGATGTGGAACGCCTCGCCGAGGGCGGCCTCCTTGCCGAAGAGACCGACGAACGGCACGGCGAAATCGCTGCTGTAGGTCAGGGTCCAGAGGCTCGTGCCGTCGCCGTGGACGATCACGGGCTTGCCCTTTAGCATCCGCCAGGCCCAGTCGTCGCCGCCCGCAATCCCGCCAGGGAAGCGGGTGCGATGAGTGTGGCTGGGGCGGACGACCGTGACCGGGAGTTTCCCCTGCTCGTGTTGGCGGAAGAGATACGCCTCCATGTCGGCCTTCTTCTGGCTGTAGGGCCAGAAGGGATTGGCCAGCGGCACATCCTCGGTGATGACCACGCGGCTAGGGGGTTTCTGGTAGGCCGAGGCCGTCGAGATGAAGATGTATTGTCCGCAGCGCCCGCCGAAGACCTCGACGTCGCG
>CAYYCI010000475.1:0-3938 GCA_964470215.1 uncultured Planctomycetota bacterium | reverse complement strand
TCCGCGCCAAGGCCCTCGCCCTGGCGGGGACCACGCTCTTCGCCTGTGGCGCGCCCGATGTCGTTGACCCCGAAGACCCCCTCGGCGCCCTCGAGGGCAGAAAGGGCGCCCTCCTGTGTGCCTTCGAGGCCGCTTCCGGCAAGAAACTCTCGCAACTCGAACTCGACGCCCTTCCGGTCTGGGACGGCATGGCGGTGGCCCGCGGCCGCCTCTACCTGGCCACCCGCGACGGCAAGATTCGCTGTTTCGGCGGCAAGTGATACCCAGGAGGCACGAGATGCTACCGAGGAAATTCGCCCTTCCGCTCGCACTGGCGCTTTCCTGTTGTAGCTGTCTTGGCACTGAACGCGCCGCGAGGAGAATCCTCGAAGCCACAGGGGTCAAGGGTGGGCTGGTCGTCCATGTCGGCTGTGGCGAGGGAAAACTCACCGCGGCGCTCCGGGCTAGCCCAGCCTTCCTGGTCCAGGGCCTCGAGACCGACCCCGCAAACGTCGCGACAGCGCGGAAACGGTTCGCCGCGATGGGCATTCGCGACGGCTCCGTGACCGCAATTCAATTCGACGGCCGCCACCTCCCATACGCCGACCAGACGGTCAACCTCCTGGTCGCCGAAGACCCGGGCCAACTTCCCGCAGAAGAAATCATGCGCGTCCTGGTCCCTGGCGGGGTCGCTTACCTGAGGAAGGAAGGGCAGTGGACCAAGGCCGTCAGGCGGCGCCCGAAGGAGATGGACGACTGGACTCACTTCCTCCACGGCCCGGACAACAACGCGGTCTCGCGCGACACTCGGGTTGGCTTCCCACACCACATCCAGTGGGTCGGCTGGCCGCGCCACTCGCGCGACCACGAGCTGGCCACCTCGATGCACACGATGGTCTCGGCGGGGGGCCGGCTCTTCTACGTGATGGACGAGGCGCCCAGGGCTCTTGCCTACTACCTCCCCTCGCGCTGGTTCCTCGTCTGTCGCGACGCGTTCAACGGCGTCGTGCTCTGGAAGCGGCCGATCCCGCGCTGGCAGCCACACCTGGTGCCCAAGCGGACATCCATCGCTGCCGATCTGTGGCGCCGGCTCGTTGCCACGCCCGACGAGGTCTATTTCACCGAGACCATCTTCGGGCCCGTCGCCGCGCTCGACCCCGCCACGGGCACCCTCCTTAGAACCTATCGCGGCACCGAGAAGACCGAGGAAATCATCCTGGCCGATGGAGTTCTCTATCTCGTCGCCACCACGGCAAAGCCCGGGGAAATAGACCGCCGCCAACTGGCCCTCGGGCGCAAGAAGCCCGACCAGAAACGCATCCTCGCCGTCCAGGCGGCCAGCGGCACTATCCTCTGGGAGAAGAACGACCAGGAGACCCTCGGTGTCCAGCCTCTGACACTGGCCGCTGCCGATGGCCGAGTGTTCTTCCAGAACACGAGCGCGGTGGTCTGCCTCGGCGCTCGCAGCGGCAAGGTGCTCTGGCGCTTCCCCCGCGCCAGCCGCTACGCCAGAGCCGGCCACGACACCCCGCTCTTGGTCGTTGCCAGAGGGGTTGTCCTTTCGGCCGACGAGGCCGGCCAGGGAGCAAGGACAAGGCTCAGCGGCAGCGGGGAACTCATCGCCCTCGACGCTGCCACGGGTAAGGAACTCTGGCGCTGCCCCTGCGGTAAGGACGTGGGCGCCGGGCCGGACGTCTTCGTGGCCGACGGCCTGGTGTGGGTCGGCGAGAACCCGCGGCGAGCCTCTGCCGACTACCTGCGAGGCCGCGACATCCGCACGGGCCACATTCGCCGAAACTTCCCCCCGCCCCGGAACTGGCCAACCTGGCACCACCACCGCTGCTACCGCGACAAGGCCACAGAACGCTTCATCCTCGCGGGCCGCACCGGGATCGAATTCCTCGACCTGCGCACCGGAAAACTGACCACCCACCACTGGGTCCGCGGCATCTGCGAGTATGGGATAATGCCGGCCAACGGCCTCATCTACTCGCCGCCCGACCAGTGTGCCTGCTACATCGAGAGCAGGCTCCAGGGCTTCCACGCCCTCGCCCCCAAGCGGCAGAACGAACCGGACTGGGACCACTTGCCGACCGCCGGCCGCCTTGTCCGCGGCCCGGCCTACTCCTCCCTCGCCACTCGACCCTCGTCCCTCGACCCTCAGGACGCCTGGCCCACCTTCCGCCGCGACAACTCCCGCAGCGGTCGCTACCCGGGGCAACTGCCCACCGACGCCACGGTGGCCTGGCGCGCCCGAATCGGCGGACGCCTGACGACCATGACCTGTCAGGGCGGGAGGCTCTACGTGGCTGAGCGCGAGGCCCACACCCTCTGGTGCCTCGACGCCGCGAACGGCAAAGTCCTCTGGAAGTTCATCGCGGGGGGCAGAATCGACTCCCCGCCAACCATTGCCTCCGGCCTGGCGGTCTTCGGCTGCCACGACGGGTGGGTCTATGCCCTGCGCGCCAGCGACGGGAAACTGGCCTGGCGGTTCCGCGCGGCGCCTCTCCCCCGGCAGATCGTGGACAACGGCCAACTGGCCTCGCTGTGGCCAGTTCATGGTAGCCCCCTCGTGGAGGACGGCGCCGTTTACGTGGCGGCTGGTCGCTCGTGTTATCTCGATGGCGGGGTGTGGCTCTACAAACTCGACCTCGCCACCGGCAAGCCCCTCATCCAGAAGCGCTACTACGGCCGCGACCCCAGGACTGGGGAGCGGATCAACCTCTTCACCCCCTACGCAGCCGAACTCCTCCCCGACCGCGAACTCCCCGGCATCCTGCCCGACATCTTCTCGGCCGACGGACAACGCCTCTACCTGAGAGCGGTCGCGCTCGACCGCGATCTTCGGATTCTGGACAAGACCTACGCTCCGCACCTTTTCTCCTCGGTCGGCTTCCTGGAGGATTCGTGGTGGGAGCGCAGTTACTGGATCTACGGCGTCCACTTCTACTCCGGCGCCCGGGGCCACGCCTACGCCAGGACGTTGTTCCCCGGCGGGCGCCTGTTGGTTTTCGACGACCAGCGGGTCTACGGCTACCAGGACGCCGCGCTGAGGCCGGACCGCCCCGGTGCGTTCCGGGTTGCGAAGGTGCCGCAGTACCGGGGACTCCACGAGAAGATCGCCGCCGTGGTCGAGCGCCTGCACCGGGCCAGACGAGCCGGCAAGCGCGGAAAGCGCGGGCCGGGGCCGAAGATGACCCTCGCCCAAATCAAGGAAACGTTCGTGTGGAAGGGCGGCATTCCCCAGAAGCCCAGGGCCATGCAACTGACCGGCAAGGGCCAACTTGGCGAACTCATCCGCAAGATGGACAAGTTCGAGTGTGACTGGTGGAGCGACGTGCCACTCTACCCACAAGGGATGGTCCTCAGCGACAACGCCTTCTGGCTGGCCGGGCCGCCGAGGTTCGACGAGGCCAGGGTCAACGAGATTCTCCGAACCGCCCCATTCGACACTTTCGACCTCGAAGGGCCACTGAAGGATGCGCTCGACACATTCGCTGGGAAGGGAGGCGGCCTGTTGGTCGCGCTGGACAAGGAAAGTGGGAAGCCGCTGGCCAGGGTCGCATTGCCGTCCCCGCCGGTCTTCGACGGCATGGCCGCGGCCGGCGGGCGTCTCTTTCTCGCCCTGGCCGACGGCTCGATCGTGTGCCTGGGCCCGAAGCGTTGACCACGGAGCGTTAGGAGGCACGAGGTGGGTCGGGGGCGCCTGAGTGTCTGTTGCTTCTTCGTGCTCGCGTTGGCCGCGTGTGTCGCGCAGGGTTCGGGCGCGAGCGACGCCGGCGAGATGTTGAAACGTGCCGGGGTCAAGGGCGGGCTTGTCGTGCATCTGGGTTGTGGCGACGGCGCGCTCACTGCCGCGCTCCGTGCCAGCGACGGCTATCTCGTCCACGGCCTCGACCCGGACCCCGCGAACGTCCAGAGAGCCCGAAAACACATCCAATCGCTGGGCCTCTACGGGA
>CAYYCI010000474.1:0-3940 GCA_964470215.1 uncultured Planctomycetota bacterium | reverse complement strand
GCACCGAGCGCCTTGCGCCCTTTCGGCAGAGCATTCTTTTCCTTCTCGCCTGCGTTGGGAACCCACGGTGCACAAAAGCGCGCCAAAGCCCACACGCCCCGGGCCTATTGGAGAAGCAACCGTGGGTTTCCTTCACAGGCTCAGGCTTTCCAGCCTGTGGGTCGCGGGGCGGGCCGCCCCGCCTACTTTATGGCGCCGGCCGTCAGGCCCCTGACGAAGCGCCGCTGCATCACCACGTAGAGCACCGTCACCGGGACCGACAGGGTCACCACCCCCGCGAAAATGTGACTCCAATTCTTCACGTAACGGTCCTGGAGCAACTCGTAGAGCCGGACGAAGACGAAATGCCGCCCCTCGGACCCCATGACGATGAACGCCTGGATGAAGTCGTTCCAGATCCATAGCCCCCAGAAGATGACGATGGTGACCGTGCAGGGTTTGAGGAGGGGGAAGACGATGCGCCAGAAGGTCGCGAACTGGCCGCAGCCGTCAATCGCCGCGGCCTCCTCGAGCGAGCGCGGGATGGTGGACATGAACGCCGAGTAGATGAAGATGCAAAGGGGCAGCCCCCACGAGACGTAGTGCAACAGGAGCGCGGGCCACGTCCGAGCCATCCCCAGGAGCATGAACTCTTTGACCAGGGGGATCATGATGACCTGGAACGGGATCGCCAGCCCCGCCAGGAAGAAGAAGCGCAGCAGCGGCCCGGTCGCCATCCGCCGACGCGTCAGCGAGTAGGCCGCCATCGGGCCAATCGTGATCAGACACAAGATCACCCCCACGCTCATCAGGAAACTGTTGAGCATCGGGCCGGCAATGGCCATCTCGGTGAAGATGTAGCGGTAACTATCGAGCCGCGGGCTCAGGGGCAACGAGACCGGCGAGCGGATGACCTCGGCGTTGGTCTTGAACGAGTTCAGCAACGCCAGCAGGCATGGCGAGACGAAGACGAGGCCCGCCAGGAGCATCGCCAACTCGAAGAGCGGGAAGCGTTTCCTCACCCGCTTCCTCATAGGCTCACCTGTCTGCGTCGCAGCAGCGCCACCTGCACCCCCGCCACGACCACGAGAGCCGCGAACGCCACGAACGAGACCGCCGAGGCCAGGGCCAGGCGGTTGTCCGTCCAGCCCAGCCGATAGACGTAGTAGCCGATCGTGGTCGTCTGGGTCCCGGGGCCACCGGCGGTGGTGACCACTATCTGGGGAAAGAGGTTGATGCCGAGGATGAGAGCGAGGACCGAGTTGGTCATCACCGTTGGCACGAGCATCGGCAACTGGATGTGTCGGAAGATGGCCAGCGCCCCGGCGCCGTCCATGCGCGCCGCCTCGTAGAGGTCGGTTGGTATGGTCTGGAGGTTGGCGAGGTAGAGGGTGGTGAAGAAGCCCAGGCCGCTCCAGGTCGCCAGCGCGAAGACGAAGTAGGGCGCGAAGCCCGGCCCCATCATCCAGTTCTGTTGCCAGGCCCCCAGCCCCAGCGCCTCGAGTATCTTGTTGATCGCGCCGACCCGGCGGTTCGCTAGGTACATGAACAGCAGCCCGCTGACCAGGACGCTCAGGACGTAGGGATAGAAGAACAGCCCCCGGATGAGGCCCTTGAGGCGGCGCAGGCGGTCGAGCAGGACAGCCAGGACCAACGCCCCGAAGGTGAAGGCGATCACTATCAGGAAGGTCTCGAAGAGGGTGAAGCCGACCACGCTCTCGCGGAACGCGCGGGGGCTCGCCGTGTTCAGGAAGGTCGAGTTAGCGAACAACTCGCGGTAGTTCTCCAGGCCGATGAATCTGGCGCCGAGGAATCGCTCCATCGCCTCGCGCGCCGCGCCGAGCCTCAAGCAGGCCAGGTTCGACAGGGCGCGCAGGAGGTCCGACCCCGTCCCCCCCGCCGCCCACCCGTTCCAGTCGGTGAGGCTGTAGATGAAGCCCAGGATGGCGGGGAGAACGACAAAGCCGAAATAGAGGACGAGCGCCGGCCCGCAGAAGACCACGGAGAGAAGGGCGCCGCGCAGGCGCCGCCGCGTGTGGCGCCACCTGTGACGCTGAGTGGGGCGCCGGGCTTCGGGCACGAGGCTCATGGGGCTTTTTCGGCCTTGCGCAGACTCTCCCAGGCGTCGTCGAGCCGCTTCAGGAGCCCGCTGGCATCGCGCTTGCCGGCCAGGATTTCCTGCATGACCTCCTTCATGGTGGTCTCGAGGCCGATTGGCGGCTGGTCCTCCATGGAGATGAAGGCCCCGCGACTGACGCCGTACCTTTTGTAGTTGGCGAGCATGGAGTCGTAGAAGTGCCGCGCCGCCGGCCACTCGCTCTGGGGACCCGTCACGCCAGGGACCCTGGTGGCGGTGGGGATCATGCTCTCGGCGTTGAGCCAGGTCTGGTAGACGACCGGATCGTAGAGCGCATCGAGGATGGCGAATGCCTTCTCGCGCACGGGGCCCTTGGCGCTGGTGGTCACGGCCCAGCCCGTCTGAAGATAGGAGCCGGTCAGGAAGATGGGCTTGCGGCCGACCATCGAGGGGATGGGCCAGTAGTCAACCTCGAAGTCCACCTTGTTCGGCTCCAGGTCGCCGCCGATCCAGCAGCCCATCAGCCAACAGGCGGTCTTGCCCTGGTAGAACTCGGCCTTGGCCTCGTCGTAGCCGTCGCTGAGCGCGGCGTCGCTCGAGAATTCGGCAACGAGTTGGATTAGGTTCCCGATGACCTTTCTCGCCACCGGGTCGGTGGCGAAGCGAGTCCCGCCCTCGTCGCGGCGGCGCGTCCACGACGGGATGCCGATATCCGCCTTGTCAGAACGATAGGCATAGAGGTTGGCGTAGAAGCCGTATTGCATGGGCACGGCGGCACACCAGTCGAGCGCGCCGTAGGTCATGGCCTTGTGGCCACGGGCCTTTATCTTGCGCAGGGCGGCCACGAAGTCCTCCCAGGTGGCCGGCGGCCCCGTCACCCCGACCTCCTGCCACAGTTTGCGGTTGACCGCTATGCCGAGGAGTTGGATGCTGCCCATCGTGGCGTAGCGTTTGCCCTTGTATGGGGTGGGCAGCGGCATGCCGAACTTCTCGTAGTAACTGTCGGGCAGTGGGATGAGGTGACCGTTGTCGGCCAGGAACTTCGTCAGGTTCCAGGTCTGGATGACCGGAGGGAGGTCGTGGGCGGCGATCCGCTGCATGTAATACTGCTTGACCTGGGTGTCGCCGGCGTTGACTAGTCTCATCTTCCAGCCTGGGTTGTCGCGCTCGAAGGCGGTCTTCCAGGCTTCCCAGTGCCGGCGGAAGCCCTCGCGGCTGCCCACGTTCCGCACCACGCGGATGACGTGGCCCTCCCCCCGCTTCTCCCCGCACCCGACCAGAGGCGCCAGGGCAGCGGCGAGGAGAAGGGCGGCAATCTGGGCTCGTGAGGACATGTCACTCTCCTGCGGGCTAGTCGGTTGGCGCCAGCGCGACGGTCTCGCCGGGCCGGGTCTTGAAGGTCACACGCTCTCCCCGGACGGTCTCCGCCGCCTTGCCGTCGCGGCTGAGGCGCACACCGCGGCCGGGCCACGGGTTGAGCACAGTGGAGGGACGGCCCTTCTCGCTGGTGATGCGCACGCCGCTGACCCGTCCGCCCTTCAATTCAGCCGAGACCAGGAATGCGCCGTAGGCGCGCAGGTTCCCGAAGCGCGCGTCACGGTCACGGGGCCAGCACGGGAAGAGGCGCAGGACGCCCTCGTGGCTCTGGAGCAGCATCTCGTTGATGCACGAGGGCACGCCCGAGCAACACTCGATCCCGCCGCCGCCGTAGAAGATGAAGAGGTTGGGATAGGTGTGGCGGCGGAGTTGTTCGCGAAGATTGGTCAGGATGAGTTTAGGGTCGATGCCCAGGCGCGCGGCGGCGGTGTAGAAGGTGGGGAAGCCGTTGTTGTCGCGCCAGCGGCCCAGGGCGGCGTGAGTGTTGCGCGCGATCTCCAGGAGTTT
>CAYYCI010000473.1:0-3961 GCA_964470215.1 uncultured Planctomycetota bacterium | reverse complement strand
TCCTCGCGGCTGAGGCCCTGCGGCGGGATCAACTCGCCGACCACCAGGGCGATTCGCGCGCGGTGCAGGCGCCAGGTGTCGGGCGGCAATAGCCGCTCCGGGCCGGCAATCCCAACGGGGAGAATGGGCGCGCCGGAACGCCGCGCCAGCGTGGCGATCCCCGGCCTGGCCTCGTGGATGAGGCCGTCGCGGCTGATCTCGCCCTCGGGGAAGATGGCCACCGCCCTCCCCGCACCCAGAACCTCCTCGGCGCGGCGCAACGCCTCGCGGTTCCACCCGCTCTCCCGCAACGGCACGACGCCCCAGAAGCGAAAAAACTGGTGCAGGAAAGGCAAGCCGTAGTAGCGCTCGGTCATCAGGTAGGTCAGATGGCGAGGGAAGAATGCCTGGAGGATCACAGGGTCGGCGAAACTGGTGTGGTTGGGCGCTACGACGACGCTGCCGCGCAACGGGATGCGCTCCTCCCCAACTAATCTGGCTGAACAACTCAGCCCGAGGCCGACCCGAATGGGCAGTCGGACGATGTGGAGAACTGCCATCCGCGCGGCGCGCAACCACAATGGCGGCGGGGCGGCGGCTGGCGGCTGGACGGGTTTCCCCATGGGTCGGCCGTGTAGTGGGTGGCCGCGCGGTCAGTCGTCGGCGGTGTCGTTCTCGGCCACGGCGTCGAGCCGCCGATAGACCTCCTCGGCGGTCTGCGGAACTGTCTGTCGTCTCCCTCCCGGGCGCCGTTGCTCCCACTCCTCGAGGCTCATGATGACCTCGCGGGCCTTCGAGCCCTTGTAGTCGCCGACGATGCCCTCGGCAGCCATCATATCAATGAGCCGCGCGGCGCGGGTGTAGCCGATCTCGAGCTTGCGCTGGAGCAACGAGACCGAGCCGCGACGGGTGGACAGGACGATGCGACATGCCTGCTCGTAGAGGTCGTCCTGGGAGTAGCCCGCGAGGTCCTCGGCGGTCTCCTCGTCTCCGCTGACGGTTCCGTCGAGGTTGAGCGAGTAGCGCGGCTTGCGCTGACGCTTGACGAAGTCCACGACCCTGCCGATCTCCTCGTCGCTCAGGAACGTGCCCTGAGCGCGGACCAGGCTCGAGGTCCCGGGGGCCAGGAAGAGCATGTCGCCCGAACCAAGGAGTTTCTCCGCACCGTTGCGGTCCAGGATGGTCCGCGAGTCCACCTTCGAGGTGACCTTGAACGAAATGCGGGTGGGCAGGTTGCTCTTTATCAGGCCGGTTATCACGTCCACCGACGGCCTCTGGGTGGCCAGGACGGTGTGGAGGCCGACCGCGCGGGACTTCTGGGCCAGGCGCGTGATCGAGGCCTCGATGTTCTTCGAGGACATCATCATCAGGTCGGCCAACTCGTCAATGATGATGACTATGTAGGGGAGGCGGAACGGCACGCGGTCGTAGTCCACGTCGTCTCCGAGCCTGGCGCGGATTTCCTCCTCGCCCAGGCGGTTGTAGGCGCCGATAGAGCGAACCCCCACGCTGGCCAGGATGTCGTAGCGCTCGTCCATCTGGCGGGTCGCCCAGTCGAGTATCCACGCTGCGCGCTTGATGTCCGTCACCACGGGGGTGAGCAAGTGCGGGATTTCCTCGTAGGCCGACAACTCGACCATCTTCGGGTCTATCAGGATCAGCCGAACGTCGTCGGGGTGTTGGGTCATCAGGATGCTACAGATGATGCTGTTGATACACACGCTCTTCCCGGAGCCTGTGGCGCCTGCGAGCAGGAGATGTGGCATTCGGGTCAGGTCGCCGACTATCGCCTTGCCCGAGGCGTCCTTGCCGATGAACAGCGGGATGGTGTGGTCGCGACGGCGGAACTCCTCGCTGTCGAGCAGGTCCCGCATCCTGACCAGTTCTTTCGCCGGGTTCGGCAACTCCACCCCCACGGTGGATTTCCCCGGGATGGGCGCGACGATCCTGACCGCCGGCGCCCTACACGCTATGGCCAGGTCGTCGGACAACGAGGTGACCTTCGTGAGCTTCGTCCCTGCCTCTAAGGACAACTCGTAGCGGGTCACCACGGGGCCGTGGTCAATGTGGACGACCCTCGCCCCGACGCCGAACTCCTTCAGCGTCCGCTCGAGAATCTCGATTTGTTCCTCGATGTAGCGTTGACGCTGACTATTGTCCACGCGGTCAGGCTCGTCGAGCAGTCTCGGTGGCGGCAACTGGTAGGTCTGTTCCGTCCTGGTGGGTGGTTCCCCCACGTCGGAGTCCTCGGTGGGGGTCTCTTCTTCGGAGCCGACCTCCTGGCTAATGTGGTCGAGGTAGCCGACGGTCACCGGTCGCCCAGTGTCGAGAGGCTCGGCCTCGGTCTCGAGTTCTTCGGTGGGCACTTCCGTGGCGGTGGCCGTGGCGGGCTCCTCGGCCGCGCGGGTTTGGGTGTCAGCGGTCCGCTCGCTGGGCTTCCGCCGTCCGCGCCGCTTCCCTCGGGTGCCCAGGCCACGAGCCGCCTTCTGAGCGACCCAGGCCACCGGCGGCGCCAACAACTGGTCCACCGACAGCATCAGGAGCGCCATCGCCGCCACCGCGAAGCCCAGAAGCCACTGACCCGCGGTGCCGAAATAGGTCGTCAGCAGCGAACCGAGGGCAACACCGACCACCCCGCCGTAGCCCGGCATCGTCTCCGGGGCTCCGCGGACCGTGTGGGCGAAGGCGCACACACACGCCAGCAGCAGCGCCGCCCCGGCAGCCCTCACCACTAATTGCTCGGCCCCTCGCCCCAGGAGGTTCAACACGCCCCATGCCACGGCATAGAGCGGTAGGAGCCACGCACACACCCCGAAGCCCTCGACCAGGAAACCGGCCAGGTGCGCGCCCACCACCCCACAGGCGTTGTGGGCAGCTCTGGGCGCGGGGAGGTGGTATCTGGCGAGATCGTCGGGGTTGTAGGTGAACAGACTAACGCCCAGGAACACGCAGACGGCGAACGCCGCCAGCGAGCCCGCCACGCGGAGGACCTTCTTGCGCTCCATGACTGCCTCCACGGAGAGGCCACATTATTGACGGGGAGGCTGCCGGGACATGGAGACGGGGAGATTCCCGACCATAGGATTCTACCACAGCCCCAAGAGGTTTGCAAGGATCGAGGCGCCGCCGACCGCGAAGCAATAGGCGGCGAAGACACGAAGGCGCTTGCGCCGGACAACCACCGAAAGAAGGGCCAGCGCGCCCAGGCTGGCAGCCGCCGAGACCGCGAACCCAGTGGCCAGAACCCCCAGGCCGAGGCGCCCGCCGAGCCGCTCGAAATCCTTCAGTTCGACCACCGTGCCCGCCGCGATGGCCACGGCGCCCAGAAGGAAAGCAAACGCAACCGCCGTTCGCCTCTCGAGGCCCCGCGCCAGGCCAGCCGTTATCGTCATACCCGAGCGCGAGATGCCCGGCACTATCGCCACTGCCTGAGCAACGCCCACCCACCAGCCATCCGACCAACGGACCCCGTCGAGCGTGGTCCGCCCCTCTTCCCTCCCCTCCCCCACCCACAAGACCGCCCCGGTCACCAGTAGCGCGATCCCGACTGGTAGCGGGCGCTCGAACAGAGCGCCCATCACGTCGGCCCCGCTCAGGTGCTCGACAGCCTTCAGGATGACGAATGCGATCCCGGCGGGTATTGTCCCGACGACGAGCATGCCGATCAGGCGGCGTCTGGTGGTCAGGAGCGAAAGAAACTCGCGCCAGAAAAACGCCACGATCGCCACCAGCGACCCGGCGTGGACGAGGACGACGAAGGCCAGCGGCAATTGGTCCTCGGCGCCGGGCGCTTTGCCTCCGAGCGAGCGGAGCAACGCATTGGCAAGGACCAGGTGTCCTGAACTGGAGATCGGCAAGAACTCCGTGAGGCCCTGGAGGCCGCCCAGCGCCGCCGCTTGTCCAATCGTCACGGCCTGTTCCCTTCACGCCCGGGGGCCTGCCCCTACAACCCGCCGACACCGCGGCGCCCGAAGCACAGGCT
>CAYYCI010000472.1:3230-3974 GCA_964470215.1 uncultured Planctomycetota bacterium | reverse complement strand
CGCTTTTTGCACCGCAATCAATTGCCAGGCGAGAAGGAAAAGAATGCCTTGGCTGCCTGCCAACCCCGGCTGGTCGTCACGAGGCTCCGCACGCCCTCCGCCTTACGTCCTTTCGGCAAAGCATTCTTGTCCTTCTCGCCTGCATTGGAAACCCACGGTGCACAAAAGCGTGCCAAAGCCCACACGCCACGGCCTTTTTCAAGACCGCGCGTTGCCCTCCTTCATAGCCCCAGCCTTTCCATATGGCTCGCCACCAATCTCCTTGTGGTTGTGTCGCCAGCGCCACGCTGGGAACCCAGAGGCTGCCGAGACAGCGGCGTGGCGCCCGGCTTGCCGGGGCATCGTTGACCAGGAACGCTAGCGAGGCATAACGAAAGGGACTGGCCTGGCCTTGAGACCCACCCCAAGGCCGGGCAATCGCGGTCTGCGGTGAGGGGGGCGTTCAGCGATAGAGGGCGAGCGAGGCGAAGGTGACCGCGCGCTGGAGGTCGTAGTCGGTGGCCTGGCGGTAGTCGAGAAGGTCGCAACGGCCCGCGCCGACCGTGGCGAAGAGCGCGTAGATGGCGGGCAGCCCACAAATGTGGCGGGCGTTGTCGTCGGAGCAAACATCCCGATTGAACCCATCGGGGTCCATGCGCTCTAGAAACCCCAGAGTCCGGCGGTCAGCGGCCTCGACGTCCGCCATCACCGTCGGGGTCAGGTCGAACTCGTCGCCGAACTGGCGCCCGATGTGGGAGAGGTCGG
>CAYYCI010000472.1:0-3220 GCA_964470215.1 uncultured Planctomycetota bacterium | reverse complement strand
GTCCCCGCCCCGGTTCGCTCCGGCGTCATCGCCGTGGGAGAGGTCGGCGCCGGCTATGAAACAGGCCTTCAGCCCGCTGGCCGCCACAACCTCGCCGAGCGCCTCGAGAAACTCTGCCACCTCAGGTATCTCCCGCGGCGAACCGTCGTCGCGAACCCGCCGCTCGAACGACCCGCAGAGGATGGGCAGAATCTGGAACTCGCGCCCGCCCAGGATGTGTTGAAGACACACGACCTGGAATTCCACCGAGTGTTCGTTCTTGTGGACGAGTTCCTCGGCGAAGAGGTCCTGGGTGCATCGAGCGGCTATCTTTTCGACCAGTTCGCCACGGGTCGGGGCAACTCCCAGCGGAGTGCGGAAGTCCTTGGTCGTCAGGATAAAGAGGGCGTCGCGGGCGAAGTGGGCCGTGCCGAAGATGACGAATAGTTCGGCATCGCATCCTGCGGCGAGCGCCTGGTAGGCGTGCGCATAACTGATGCCGCCGCGCTCGAAGTCAATATGGGGGCTGACCAGGCCGACCAACTCCCCGGCGCCGCGCGCCGGCCGCTCGTCGAGCCGCGCATGAAGGGAATCGAGCATGGCCACCAACTCTTCCGGGTCGGCGGGATAGCCGGAGCCCGCGCTGCAAGGCTCTCGGACCGGCGCTCTCCGGAACTCCTCTTCCATCTTGCGGACGTGCTCGCGGAAGCGCTCGCTGTCGAGAAAGAGCGCCTCGTCGAGTTGGTTGATGACCTGTTCGATCTGCTCGCTGAAGACCAATTGGCCGAATCGCCGCATCAGCGCTGCCTGGATGTCAACAACCGAATGATTGCCGTCGAGAAGTGAGAGAAGGAAGAGCATCTCGTGTGGCACGACGACCACCTTGTCGGCCACCCGCGTGGGGTCGAATAGTTGGACGAGGTCCGAGTCCCCCCTCCGGAAGGGCACGGCCTCGACGGGTCGGAGTTTCGGGCGGTCCACCGTACGTCTCCTCCTCGGTTGCGAGTCTACGGCTCAGGGGCGATGGTGTCAATTGGCGCGGTGTTGACGGTCGTCAACATGGTGTTGACGCGCGTCAACGCGCCGTAAACATATGGTGCGCCGAATATTAGGGCGGAGATGGCGGCCATGTCGCGATTGGGGCGTTGGTTTCTGTCAACATTGGGACCCAGGGTGTGCCGGGGCCTGCTCCTAAGGGCGTGGCGCCACAAGACTTCCGTCCGCACGTTTCGAAGCTTCGGCCGGCACGCCGGTTGCTGGGGTGGAAGAACCGGAAAGGATGTCCCGCCCGCCGAGCAACCCTCAGCGCTGGGCGGACAGCACCAGGGGCGACGCTGCGGCGTCGCCCCAACTCTTTTTCCTCAGGCGGTCAGGCGCTCGAGGGCCTCGACGTAGCGCTCGGTCGTGGCCTCGACCACCTCCGGGGGCAATGGGGGGGCCGGAGGGGTCTTGTCCCAGCCCGTGCTCTCGAGCCAGTCGCGCACCGGTTGCTTGTCGAACGACGGCTGGGAGCGTCCCGGCTCGTAGCCGTCCAGTGGCCAGAAGCGCGAGGAGTCGGGGGTGAAGACCTCGTCAATGAGCAGCACCTGGCCGTCGCGGATGCCCCACTCGAACTTGGTGTCGGCGATGATGATCCCGCGCTCGAGGGCGTAGTCGGCGGCGAAGCGGTAGAGGGCGATGCTGCGCTCGCGGAGCGTGGCCGCCAGCTCCGGGCCTATGAGTTCGGAGGCTTGCTCGAAGGTTATGTTTTCGTCGTGGCCGCTTTCGGCCTTGATCGCGGGGGTGAAGATCGGCTCCGGGAGCCTCTGGGCCTCGATGAGACCCTCGGGCAGTTCCACGCCGCAGACCACCCCGCCGGCCTGGTACTCGCGCCAGGCCGACCCCGCCAGATACCCCCGCACCACACACTCCACACGCACTGGCTCGGTCTTCAGCACCAGCATGGAGCGGCCGGCGAGAAGGTCGCGATGGGCCTCGAGGCCGTGGCCGAACCCCTCGACGTCATCTGTCAGGAAATGTGTGGGGGTCAGGTCGGCGACCTTTCGGAACCAGAAGGCGGAGAGCGCTGTGAGCACCTCGCCCTTCCGCGGAATGCCGACCGGGTTGACGACATCGAAAGCCGAAAGGCGGTCGGTGGCAACGATGAGCAACTGGTCACCGAGGTCGTAAATGTCGCGGACCTTGCCACGCGCCATCAAGGCGTAGCCAGGAAGGTTGGTCTCCATGACCACGTTGCTACCCACGTTCTTCTCCTGCTCTGGGGGTTGGCCTTCAGGTCAGGCCTGTGGCGTAGGGACGGACATCCCGAGGCGCGAGGCGAGCCTCTGGACTCCCTTCAGGCCTGGGCGTTCCTCGAGGGCCTTGCGGAGTTGCTTGCGCGCGTCCTCGGTCTCGCCGACCTTCAGGAGCATCTCGGCCAGGCGCTTGCGGATTTCCGCCTGGTCTCTGAGGGGCAAACCCAACTCCAGAGCGCGATGGAACCACGCGATCGCCTGCCGCGGCGCGAACTTCCGTGGCAACTGCTGGCAGTAGATCGCCACGATCCGCTCCTGCACCTCGTCGAAGAAATAGCGCAGGCGTGGCCCCTCGAGCTCCTCGCGATAGACTTCCTCGTAGAGCTCCAGGGCGCGCCCGAGGTTGCCCTGCTGCTCGTACTGCTCGCCCAGGAGGAACTTGCAGTCGAGATGGTCCTTGAGGCTCAGGTAGGGGTAGAGGTCGAAGTTCTGGTGGCGTTCGCAGAGCTCCTCGTAGACCTTCACAGCCTCGGCGCCGTTGCCGTTGAGGAGACTCTCGAGAATGAATCGGCACTTGGCTGCCACCCCGTCGCGACTGTAGGAGCCGGCGACGAAGCTCGAGGTCTGGGTTCCCATGCCCTGCTGGAGACGCAGCTGCTCGTCGTGGAATCTGCGACGTCGCTCGTCGGAGAGGACGTGGTAGGCCTCGACGATCTCGCGGGTCCGCTGCTCGGCCCAGGCCGCGTTGCCGCGGTTGCGGTCCGGATGGAACTTCTTCAGGAGCCTTCGGAACGCCCTCTTGATGTCGGCCTGGCCGGCGCGTGGCTCTACCTGGAGAACCTTATAGTAATTGGGCACGCCTCCTCCTTCCAACCTCTGAACCTGCCGGTCGAGCCATTGGCAGGATTATAACGGCCCCATTGCCCAGAGTCAAGACCTTAGATTATCCGATTGTCACGCCACAGCGATTCTCTCACCCCCTGACGCCACAGCGACTTTGTCACCCC
>CAYYCI010000471.1:0-4001 GCA_964470215.1 uncultured Planctomycetota bacterium | reverse complement strand
AAGCGATGAAGAAGGGGATCCACCCCGAGTATGTCGAGTGCACGGTCACCTGCGGCTGCGGGAACACCTTCAAGACCCGCTCGACCAAGCGCGAGATACACGTCGAGGTCTGTTCTAACTGCCACCCGTTCTACACGGGGAAGCAGAAGTACGTGGACACTGCCGGGCGGGTCGAGCGCTTCCAGCGCCGCTATGGCTGGGGGATCGAGAAGTCATCCAGCGACCAGCAGCCGAAGCCGGAGTAACCGCCCAGCCCCGTCCGAGACAGCCGCCAGGCGCTAAGCCATGCTCAGCAAGACCCTCATCGAGAAACTCGAGGCGATGCGCTCGCGGTGCGCGGAACTCGAACGCCTCATGGCCGACCCCAAGACGGCCTTGGACCCAGGCCGCCTGCGCGCGGTCTCGCGCGAGTTCGGCTCCCTCGCCAAGTTCGTCCGACCATACGAGCAGTTCTGTCGTCTCAAAGAGCGCAAGAACGAGACCGCCGGCCTCCTGGACAGCGACGGCGACGACCCCGAACTCCGCCAACTCGCCCGCGAGGAACTCGCCGAACTGGAAAAGCAAATCGAACAGGCCGAAGAAGAACTCCTCGAACTCTTCGCCACCGAGGACCGGGACTCGGCTCGCGACGTCCTGATGGAAATCCGCGCTGGCACAGGCGGCGAGGAGGCCGCGCTCTTCGCCGCTGACCTCTTCAGGATGTATCAGCGCTACGCCGAGCGCAAGGGCTGGAAGACCGAGGTCCTCGACGCCCATCCGACCGACCTCGGCGGATTCCGCGAGGTCATTTTCTCGGTCGAGGGCCAGGACGTCTTCCGCCACCTCAAACACGAAAGCGGAGTCCACCGAGTCCAGCGTATCCCCGTCACCGAGGCCAGCGGCCGCCGCCACACCTCCACCGCCACCGTGGCCGTCCTGCCTGCCGCCGAGGAGGTGGACGTCGAGATAAGCCCCGAGGACCTCGAGTGGGACACCTTCCGCGCCTCCGGCCCCGGCGGCCAACACGTCAACAAGACCAGTTCGGCTGTGCGCCTCACCCACAAGCCCACCGGGATCGTCGTCACCATGCAGGACGAACGCTCCCAGCACAAGAACCGGGCCAAGGCCCTTCGGGTCCTCCGCTCGCGCCTCTACGAGATACGCCGCGAGGAGGAGGCGCGCGCCCGCGGGCAGCTGCGCCGCTCCCAGGTCGGAACCGGCGACCGCAGCGAGCGCATCCGAACCTACAACTTCCCGGAAAACCGACTCAGCGACCACCGCATCGGCCTCACACTCTACAAACTCGACTCCATCATGATGGGCGAACTCGACGAGGTCGTCGAGGCACTGGCCGAACACGACAAGCAACAACGGCTCAGCGAGCTGTGAATGACCGCTCGGAGAGCCTCTGAACAACAAGTCTGGACCGTTCAGGCCCTCCTGGCCTGGACGAGGCGGTTCTTTGAAAGCAAGGGCATCGAAGGCGCTCGCCTCGAGGCCGAACTCCTCCTGGCACACGCCCTGGGCTGGAAGCGCATTGACCTCTACGCGCGCTTCGACCATCTCCCCGACGAGGCCGCGCTCGCACGGTTCCGCGAACTCGTCCAGGCCAGGGCAACGCGCGTCCCGGCCAAATACCTCATCGGCCAGTGCGAGTTCCTCGGCCACAACCTCGCCGTGGACCCGAGGGTGATGATCCCGAGGCCGGAGACCGAACTCCTGGTCGAGCAGGCGCTCGCGAGGCTCAGCGAGCAAGAGACCCTGGTCGCCGACCTCGGCACAGGCAGCGGCGCAATCGCAATCGCGGTCGCAGCCCGACGACCGGCGGCTCGCCTCGTGGCGACCGACCTCTCCCCTGAGGCACTGGCCGTGGCACGCGAGAACCTCGAGCGCCACGGCCTCGCCGACAGGCTCGAGTTGCGCCAGGGCGATTGGTTCGAGGCGTTCCGCCGGGGCGAGACCTTCGACCTGATCGTCAGCAATCCGCCATATGTGGCGGCGCCCGACCTCGAGGGCGCGATGCCCGAGGTTCGCGATCACGAGCCCCGAACAGCCCTCGACGGCGGCCCGGACGGGCTCGCCTGCTTGAGGGTCATCGTTGGCGGGGCGTCGCGGTGGCTCAAGCCGGGCGGCTGGCTGGTGGTCGAGATCGGTTTCGGCCAGCGCCAGGACGTCGAGGCCCTTGCGAGAGAGACCGAAGCCTACGACGCGGTGGAAGTCGCTCGCGACTTCCAGGGGATAGACCGCGTGGTGGGTATGCGAAAGAAGAGCTGAACGCGGAGACCGAAGGGGTCGTTTCCCCGTGCCCCGTGTTCGTCGCGACCGGAAGGCCGCGAGGGACCCCTAGCCCTCCGCGTAAGAGGCGAAAGCCGTGGACAAGATAGTCGTCGAAGGTGGTGTGAGGCTGGAGGGCACCGTGCGGGTGAGCGGTGCCAAGAACTCCGCTCTGCCCATCATGGCAGCCTCGATGCTCGCCGACGGAACCTGCGAAATCCTCGGTGTGCCGAGGGTCCGCGATGTGGACACCCTCCTGAAACTCCTCGAGATACTCGGGGTGGCCCACGAGCGAGAGGGCGAGGCGGTCCGCCTGACGGTCGTCAACGACGAGCCGCGCACCGCCCCCTACGAACTCGTCTCCCAGATGCGCGCCTCGATCTGCGTCCTCGGCCCACTGTTGGCCAGGCGCGGCGTGGCCAGAGTGTCGTTGCCCGGCGGCTGCGCCATCGGAAACCGACCGATCGATCTCCACCGCAAGGGCATCGAGGCCCTCGGGGCGGTCACCCGGGTGGACCACGGCTACGTCGTCGCCGAGGCCGAGAGGCTCCGCGGCGCGAGCGTCTTCCTCGCCGGGCCTTTCGGCTCCACCGTCCTCGGCACGGCAAACACCATCATGGCAGCCGCCCTGGCCGAGGGGGTAACGACGATCGAGTGCGCCGCGTGCGAGCCGGAAATCCAGGACCTCGCCAACTTCATCAACAAGATGGGTGGCTCGGTCGAGGGCGCCGGCTCGCCCGTCGTGACCATCAAGGGCGTCCGCCGACTCACAAGCACCCGCCACAGGATCATCCCCGACAGGGTCGAGGCGGCGACGTTCATGATCGCCGCCACGATGACCGGGGGGGACGTGACGCTCGAGAACGTCCGCCCCGAACACCTCGGGGCCGTCATCCACGTCCTCCGCCAGGCAGGGGCCGAGATAATGGTCCGCGACAATTCTTGCCGGGTGCTCGGCCCCGAGACGATTCGTCCCGTGGACGTGACCACCCTGCCTTACCCCGGCGTGCCGACCGACGTCCAGGCCCAGTTGATGGCGATGCTGTGTCTGGCCGACGGGATGAGCGTCGTGACCGAGAAGGTCTTCCCCGACCGCTTCATGCACGCCGCCGAACTCCAGCGAATGGGCGCCAGGCTCCGGAAGGAAAGCAACGCGGTCATCGTCTCGGGCGTCAGGCAACTCTCCGGCGCCAAGGTAATGGCCTCCGACCTGCGGGCCAGCGCCTGCCTCGTCCTGGCCGGTCTCGTCGGCAAGGGCGTGACCGAGGTCAGAAGAGTTTACCACATTGACCGCGGCTACGAGCGCATCGAGGAGAAACTCCGCGCGCTCGGGGCACGTATCTGGCGTTGCAACGAGAACGAGATGCCCGCGGAACTGACCGCCGGAGAGACGGTGGGAGCAGGCACCGATGTTTGAGGCCCTCAGCGAACGCCTCAAGGCCGCGCTAAAGGCTTTCACCTCCCGCGGCCAACTCAGCGAAAAAAACATCCAGGACGGCCTCCGCCTCGTGCGCACCGCCCTCCTCGAGGCCGACGTCAACTACAAGGTGGCCCGCGACTTCATCAATCGAGTCCAGGAGCGCGCCGTCGGCCAGGAGGTCATTCGCTCCGTCACCCCGGGGCAGCAGGTCGTCAAGATCGTCTATGACGAACTGATCCAACTCATGGGGCCGGCCGACCCCTCGATCCCGGTCAACCAACACCGGCCCACGGTCATCATGCTCTGCGGCCTCCAGGGCCACGGGAAG
>CAYYCI010000470.1:0-4008 GCA_964470215.1 uncultured Planctomycetota bacterium | reverse complement strand
CTTCGGCTCGGCCCATCGCAAGGGGGTGCAACTTGACCTCCGCGCGGCCCTCCGTAGGATGGTCCGTGGAAAGGCAGGAAGGCAATGTTCGCGCTCAGTCTCCCCGAAAGGTCTCGAACAGCGAGGCGCCTGGCCAGAGCGTCGTTAGTGGTGGTGTGGCTCTGGTCCTCTCGGGCCTATCCAGGCGACGGGCCGCCCGCGCGCCGCTACGCGCCCAGGCCCGTCCCCCTCGGCTATCCTGTCAAAGCCGTCCCGATAGGCGAAGTGACACTGCCGCGCGGCTTCTGGGCCGAGCGCGTGAAAACCCTCATGGCGGTGAGCATCCCCCACGTCCTCGAGACCCTCAGAATTGACTACGACGACCCGAAGCCCTCGATCTCAGGGCTCGCTCTGGTCCGGACCCTCGAGGGGGTGGCTTACTGCCTGATGATGAAACCCGACCCAAGGTCGGAGCGGATGATGGAGAAGATTTGCGCCGTCATCGGAAAGATGTCTCGCGAGGGCGACCGCTGGTTCGCGGGCTGTCCCGAAGCGCCGGTCATGTACTACTTCGCCACAGGGAGGGTCACCGACTGGCTCAGGGCCTGCGAGGCGGAATACCACCGCCGGCGCGAGGAGTTTTTCGACAAGGACTGGCGGCCGCTCAAGGAGCCCCCGCCCCACGGCGGCATCGAGATGGCGATCGTCAGCCTCTACATGGCCACCGGCGACGAGTTCTACAAGCGACTCGCCCAGGCATTCATGGACAGCCGCGGCATGCCAGCCACCGGTAAGCGGACCTGGCCGAAGTTCGCCGCTCAACACAAGCCCATCGAGCAGATGAACGAGCCCGGGGGCCACGCGGGCTCGTTCGGCTGGTTCGCCTCTTCGCTCGTGGACGTGGCGGCCCTGACCGGCGAGAAGAAATACGCCGAGGCCGCAAAGCGAATCTGGCAGAACCTGGTGGACACCCGCATGTGTATCCACGGCGGCACTGGAGCCGTCTCGCGCTGGGAAGGCTTCGGCGCGCCGTACGCCATAGGACGCGGCGGCTACAACGAAACCTGCGCCGCCTCTGGCGAGGTCTTCTACAACTATCGCCTGTTCAAACTCACCGCGGATGCCAGGTACCTCGACGTGATGGAAGTCGTGCTCTTCAACGGCCTGCTGGCCGGGGTGAGCCTCGACGGCGACAAGTTCTTCTACACGAACGTCCTGGAGTCCCGGGGTGGGATCGCCAGGCGAGCCCAGCGCCGAGTGCCTTGCTGCCACGGCAGCATCTGTCGCACCATCCCGCAGGTGCCCGGCTACATGTACGCCTACACCGACAATGACATCTACGTGGCGCTCTACGCGACCAACTCGGCGACCATCCCGCTTCGGGGCGGCAACGTCGAGGTGGGACAGACGACCGAGTATCCTTTCGACGGGAAGGTGGCCCTGAGGCTCTCGCCGGCCCGCGACGGCCAACGTTTCGCCTTGAGACTGCGCATCCCCACCTGGGCGCGCGAGCGCTTCATGCCCGGCGCACTCTACCGCTACCTCTCACCGGTCACCGAGCGCTGGAGCCTGAAGGTCAACGGTCGGGAAGTCGAACCCGGGGTCGAGAAAGGCTTCGCCGTGCTCGAGCGAGCCTGGCGGTCCGGCGACAAGGTCGAACTCGTCCTGCCCATGCCCGTGCGCTTCAACACTTGCATCGAGAAGGTCGAGGCATACCGCGGCCGGGTGGCTGTCACCCGCGGCCCGCTCCTCTACTGCGCCGAGGAAGCCGACAATGGCGGCCCGGTCCAGCGCCTCGCCCTGGCGAAGATTCCCAACCGTGACAAGATCGAGATTTCGACCATCTCTGACGGGCTTCTCCAGGGCGTCAGGATGATCGCCATGCCCGGGCTCGAACGCCGCGAGGGAAGACAGCAACCGGTAACCATCCGCCTCGTCCCCTACTATGCATGGAACAATCGAGGCGCGAAGTCCATGGTGGTGTGGATTCCGCGCCAGACCCTCGAGCCGGGCCAGCCCCTCACGTGGCACCCCGCAGGCGAAGGCAAGCCCCCGGCCTCGCGGGGCGGCGACCAGACCGCCGTGACCTTCGTCAACAACTCTGGCCGCCGGGTCAAAATCTTCTGGGTCGGCTATCGGGGCCGGCTTCGCCTCTACGGCGAACTCGCCCCAGGCGCCACCCGCGACCAGGCCACCTACGCAAACAACGTGTGGCTGGTGACCGACGAGCACGACAAGCCGCTCGGCTACTTCGTCGCCGGCCCCCAGGCCTCCCGCGCCGTCATCCCGCCACGCTGAGCCGTCGCGACATCTCTGCCCTCCCGCCCTCCAGACCTGCATCGTCAATCGGGTCCGCATGGTGTAGAAATCTTTCCACAAGGACCCCTGACACTATCCGCATCCCATCGGCTTTGCGTCTCCCCAGCCCGCCGCCGAGCTGCCTCTTGATCGTGACCCCGAGAGAGCACTTCGTCCTGCCCGGGATGGAGGCCCTGGACGTCGGCGCGCTGCCACCAGGCAAGGCGCGGGACCTTCTCGTCGGCATCGCGCCGCGCATCGAGGAGCGCCACGCCGCACACCACAAGGAGGTGCTCGCGGCAGCAGACCGAACATTCCTGGAGGGCGAGGATGGCATGGTCTCTGGCCTGGCGCTTTTCGACCTCTAACGACACAACATCGGGGCCGGTCAGGCCGCGGCCGGCGCCCAGGCCAACCCCAGGCCGCGAAGCGGTGGAATGCCCCCAGTGGCGCTGCGCAGTTGCGCTGGGCCAACCGCGCGGGTTGCAGGGACACGACAGGTCGTGCCCGCTCCCGAGGTTCTCGAACGCGGGCCGAGACGGCCCGCCTGCAAGCCGCGGTTCCCTCCTGGAGACCTTCGCCGTGGGGTCCTGACATTTGCTGGACAGTTCGCTCGCAGCGTCGCAGTCGCGCGGCCAGTATCTCGTCAGGAGCCACCGGCTTGCCGAAACGCCCATAGGGGGTGTAGGGGGTAAGGAGGAGTGTGCCTCTGAGGCACCCTGAGGGCTCTTCGGGGCCTCTGCGGGACCCGCCGGCGGTTTGGCTCGGCTCGTCTTCTGGCCGGCTCACCCTATGGACCCTGCCTCTCACGCCTTTCCGCCCCCCGCCCCGCTCCCCAATCGCCCACAACGCAGACAGCGGTTCGAGCGTTTCTTGACTTGAGCGGGCGGTTTGCTATAATCAGGCACTTGGCAATCTCGAGAGTTCCTCGGCATCGGCAAGGCAGGCTGAGAACGGAGAGCAATGGACAGGCGGCCCATGCTTGTTTTCAGTGGGAACGCGCACCGGGCGCTGGCGCGCGCGGTGTGTGACTACCTCGATATCTCACTGGGGAACGCCTCGATCACCCGCTTCCCGGACCGGGAGCTGAACGTCAAGGTCAACGACGACGTCCGTGGTGCGGACACGTTCGTCATCCAGCCGACCTGTCACCCTGTCAACGACAACCTGATGGAACTGTTGATGCTGATAGACTGCCTGCGGCGGGCTTCGGCGGACCGCATCACGGCGGTTCTGCCCTACTACGGCTACGCGCGCAAGGATCGCAAGGACGAGGGGCGGGTGCCGATCACGGCCAAACTGGTGGCCAACCTGATCACCCAGGCTGGGGCGAACCGCGCCCTGGCCGTTGACCTCCACGCTTCCCAGATTCAGGGGTTCTTCGACATTCCCGTTGACCACCTCTACGCGTCCGGGGTGCTGGTGCGTGAGTTCCTGAACCGCAAGTTCGACGACCTGGTGGTGGTCAGCCCGGACGTTGGCTCGATCAAACTGGCCCGTGCTTATGCGCAGATGCTGGGCGCGGGTCTGGCGGTGGTGGACAAGCGGCGCATCAGCCCCCAGGAGACCGCGGCTGGGTTCATCATCGGGGAAGTGCGGGACAAGCACGTCCTGATTGTGGACGACATCATCGCCACTGGGGGGTCGGTGTGTGAGGCGGCTCGGATGCTGCGCCAGCACGGGGCCTGCTCGGTGGAGGTTGCGGCGACCCACGCGGTCCTCTGTGACCCG
>CAYYCI010000469.1:0-4010 GCA_964470215.1 uncultured Planctomycetota bacterium | reverse complement strand
AGCTTTGGGACGCTTTTTGTCGCCTTCTTCTGCGTTTACCTGCGGTTCCAGAACAAGGCGCGCCGAAGCCGCTGCTAGGCGGGCCGTGGGGGCGCTTCAGCGGCCAGGGTGGTCATCCGCTGGTGGCGACTTGGGCGGGGTTTGGGACTTGGGAGACGGCTTCTTGCCCTGGTCGGCCCGCTCGTCCCCCATCACGGCGTCCTTGACCACGCGGCCGACCTCGCGCTGGAGCGAGTCCTTGGCGTCCTCTATCTCTTTTTTCACTCCCAGGAGGGTGCGGCCGACCTTGCCCATGGCCCTCGCGGCGGACGGCCCGAAGATAAGGACTGCCACGACCGCGATGACGGCGATCTCGACGGGTCCGAGATTGAGGAATGCAACAATGGTGGCGCCGGGCATATGTCTTGTTCTCAGGCTCGCATCTCTTGCCCGCCGTCAACGAGCAACGAGATGCCGGTGATGTAGGAAGCGAGGTCCGAGGCCAGGAATGCCACTGCGTTGGCGACATCCTGGGGGTCGCACGAGCGGCCGAGGGGAACCTGGGCGTCGTAGTAGGCGCGGACCTGGCTGGGCTTGATGCCGATCTTCCTGGCCGTCTTGCGGATGAAGTCCTTGTTCCAGATGCCGCTGCCCTCGAAGACGTTGCCGGGGAGGATTGAGCAGCATCGGATGCCGTGTTTGGCGAACTCGCGCGCCCAACTCTGGGCAAGGCCGATCACCCCGAACTTCGTGGCGCAGTAGTGAGAGAGTTGGGACGAGCCGCGCACTCCGCTCTTGGAACTTATGTTGATGATCACCCCGCCCTCGCCTTGCTGGATCAGCTGGCGAATCACTGCCTGGCTGCACCGCATGGTGCCCGTCAGGTTCACGGCGAGCATGCGGTTCCAGTCGCGGTCGCTCAACTCGGTGAAGGGCACGGGGAAGGAGAGGCCGGCGTTGTTGACCAGAATGTCCACGCGACCGAACTTGGCCACGGTGCGCGCCACCATGCGGTTGGCCTCGGCTTGTTTCGAGACGTTCACCTTCAGCGGCAGTGCGCCCACTCCGAAGTCGTTTTCGATCTCGGCCGCGGTTGCCTTGGCGGCCTCGAGGTTGATATCGGCGATGGTCACGTTGGCGCCACACTCGGCGAGTGTCCTGGCGATGACGCGACCTATGCCGCTGCCGCTGCCCGTGACGATTGCCACTTTGCCATCGAAGCGAATCTCCACGGCTCGCCCCTTTCTATCTGTGGTTTGCCTTGCTGGCGTTGTGTCGCTCGGCGCAGTTCTCGCGCTGATCTTAGCGACGCGCGCGCCCCGGCGCAAGCATGGCTTGACAGGGGGGCGCGACACGGTTAGCATGCGGAACCGATAGCCGTGCGCACCAACAAAGGAGAAGCGACAATGATGGGAAAGTTCGCTTGCGTTTCGGCCGCGCTTTCTCTGGCTGTGTTAGTTTCAGGGTGTTGTCGCCTGGGCGCCTGGCGGCGAGAGAGGCAACCTGGCGAATCTCCCAAGCCACAGGCCAACAAGCCGCTGAGCCCCACGAGCGTGCCGCCTGGTCAGTGGTTCTCCATGTTCGACGGCAAGTCTCTCACCGGCTGGAAGGTGGTCAAGGAAGCGGATTTCTCGATGGCCGGAAAGGTGGAGGTGAAGGACGGGGCGATCATCCTCGGCGAGGGCTTTCCGTTCACCGGCATCACCTGGGAAGGCGACTTCCCCAAGGAGAACTTCGAGATCACCTGGCAGGGCAAGAGACTCCAGGGCGTTGACATCTTCGGCGGAATCACCGTCCCTTGCGGCGACTCCCACATTACCTTCGTCATGGGCGGCTGGGGCGACAGCGTGGTCGGAATCTCGAATGTTGACGAGATGAACGCCAGCGACAACCTGACGTGCAAGATAATGAGTTTCGAGAACAACAAGTGGTACGACTTCCGCCTGCGGGTGACCACCGAGAAGATCGAAGCGTGGATCAACGACAAGCAGGTGGTTGACCTGCCCCGCGCCGGCCATCGCTTCAGCATCTACCCCGAACTGGAGCCCAACCGCCCGGTGGGCTTCTTCTCGTGGTCAACGACCGGGGCGCTGCGCGACATCCAGATGCGCCGCCTGCCCAAGAAAGGCTCCTGAGCCACCGCCGGAACCCCGACGAGTGCGCGCGATCAAATTGGGGCGGGTTGGGCTTTGGCACGCTTTTGTGCACCGTGGGTCTCCAATGCAGGCGAGAAGGAAAAGAATGCTCTGCCGGGAGGACGCAAGACGTTCGCCCTGTGGTGTCTTGTGGCGACGAGCGGAGTGGGCTGGCAGCGCGGCGGCATTCTTTTCCTTCTCGCCTGGCAATTGATTGCGGTGCAAAAAGCGTGCCAAAGCCCAACCCGCCCCAGGGCCTACAGCCCAGAGCTTCCGCACAGGTGCACTCCTGCTCTCGCCCGACTGCGTTGGGGTCTTGGGTGAGATGCTCCGTCAAAGGTGGCATCGTTGCCCATGCGCAAGTTGGCGACAACGTGGTGTTTCCCCCAAGCCACGGCCGCTGTTGTGGGCCAGCACGCCCGCTGGTAAAATAAGCCCAAACCCAATCCTCTTCGGACCATCCGAGGACACCGCATGAGCCAGAAATTCATAGTCACCTCGGCCCTGCCCTATGTCAACGGGGTCAAACACCTGGGGAACATCATCGGCTCGCTTCTGCCGGCCGACATCTACGCCCGCTGGCGGCGCATGCAAGGCCACGACGTGCTGGCCGTCTGCGGCACCGACGAACATGGCACTCCGTGCGAACTGGCGGCGTTGGAAGAAGGGCTGCCCGTCGAAGAATACGCCGCAAAATACTACGACATCCAGAAACGCATCTACGAACAACTCGGCCTGTCCTTCGACCTCTTCGGCCGCACCTCCAGCCCCCAGAACCACCGCATCACCCAACACCTCTTCCTGAGGCTCTGGGAGAACGGCTACATCACCGAGCGCACCACCCGACAACTTTTCTGCCGGGCGTGTGAGCGTTTCCTGCCCGACCGCTACGTCATCGGCACCTGTCCCCACTGCGGCCACCCGCGAGCACGCGGCGACCAGTGTGAGGAATGCACCAAGGTGCTCGACCCCACCGATCTGGTCGAGCCGCGCTGCGCGGTCTGCGAGGGGAGCGACCTGGAGGTCAGGGAGTCGAAGCATCTGTTCCTGGACCTGCCGAAGGCCGCCCCGATGGTCGAGCGGTGGATCGCCACCAAGACCCACTGGCCGCGGACGACCCTCTCGATCGCTCGCAAGTGGCTCAAGGAGGGCCTGCGCGAGCGCTGCATCACCCGCGACCTCGAGTGGGGCATCCCCGTCCCCCTCGACGGCTATCGCGACAAGGTCTTCTACGTGTGGTTCGACGCGCCGATCGGCTACATCGGCATCTCGATCGAGTGGGCCGAAGCCCGCGGCGAACCCGACCTCTGGGAACACTACTGGAAAGACCAGTCCACCCTCCTGGTCCAGTTCATCGGCAAGGACAACGTGCCGTTCCACACCGTGACCTGGCCCGCGGTGCTCATGGCGGCCGACGACGGTTTCGTCCTGGCCGACATGGTCAAGGCGTTCCAGTGGCTGAACTACGAGGGCGGGAAATTCTCGACCAGCCAGGGCCGCGGGGTCTTCAGCGACCAGGCGGTTGAACTATTCCCAGCCGACTACTGGCGCTACTACCTCTGCCTCGTCGCCCCCGAGAAAGGCGACAGCGATTTCACCTGGCGGGGCTTCCAGGCAGCCGTCAACGCCGACCTGGCCAACAACCTCGGCAACTTCGTCCACCGCACCCTCACGTTCGTCAACAAACACTGGGACGGCGTGGTCCCCGAGGCGGTCGGCGCGGGCGAGGCCGAGGAGGAGGTCCGCGAGGTTCTCGCCCGGGCCGTCCGAGCCTTCGATGAGGCCATGGAAGAGTGTTCGTTCCAGAAGGCGGTCCGCGCCATGCGCGACGCCTGGCAGCAGGCCAACGTCTATTTCGACCGCAAGCAGCCCTGGCACGAGGTCAAGACCGACAAG
>CAYYCI010000468.1:0-4031 GCA_964470215.1 uncultured Planctomycetota bacterium | reverse complement strand
GGCGAGAAGGTCCGGTGCCCCGGTTGTGGGCAGAAGTTTCGATTCGACAGCGCGCAGTCCCCTGAGGGCGGCCCCCAGCCGACGCCAGAGCGGCCCGCCGAGGAAGAACCCGACCAGCGTGAAGCGAGCGAACCTGGGGCCGACACGATCGCCTGTCCTCGCTGCGGCCAACAGGTGGCAGTGCCCAGGACGGGCGAGAAGGTTCAATGTCCCGGCTGCGGCCAGAAGTTCCGCTACGAGGTGAAGGCCGAGGAAGCGTCGCCGCCCCGGGACAGAGCGCCGCTCCCCCCTCCCCTACCCTTCGGGCCGAGCGAAGAACCTGAGACCTCGGAGACGGAGGACATCGAAGAGGTGGCCGCCGAGGCTGCCCCGGAGCCGCCCGAGGCCCCGGTCGAGCCGGTCGTCGAGCCACCGAGGGTGGTGGCGGCGCCACCCGCGAGCGTGGCCAATGAACTGCGGACTCTGTGGCCCGCGCTCACGGCGCTCGTCGAGAGGGTCTACGAGGACGGCAAGGCCAGCGAGGGGGATCGCGTCCGCTTCAGCGAGGAGGCGCGGCGCGCCGCCGAACTGGTCGAGGCCCACGTGCCCGCCGGCGACCAGACCGTGCGGGAGTTCATCTTCAGCGTCCTGCCAGAGATGACCCTCGACGAGGTCATCGCGCTCTCGTTGGAGGACTTTCGCCACCTGCGGGAGACGTTCGCAGAGGCGCGTGAACTTCTCGAGCGCAGCCTGCCGGCTCCGCCGGGGGTGGAGAGGCGGCCGCCTGCGCCCGCCCAGCCGCCTGCGCCCGTCGTCCCGAGGCCAAGGCCGGTCGTCTCGACCCCCGCCGCCGTCGCTCTGACGGTCTTCTTCGGGTTGGTTGTGGTCTTGATCCTGAATCTGCCCGAGATCAAGAAGCGGCTCGACGCGCTGCGTCCTCCGCCCACGAGGAAGATCACAATCGTCCACGAGGTCGAGAAGCCACGAGCTGCGAGCGCCTCCACCCGCGACGAGAGCGTGGAGGCCCGGCCCATCGTCGAAGAGCCGGCTCCTGAGGAGCAGACGCCCAGGCCCCGTCAGACGAAACCGCCCGTCGAGGTCGAGGCGCCGGTCGTCGAGGGTGGCGAGCGGCAGCCCCCGAAAACCTCCACCCCTCCACCGAAGCCCACGACCGAGGTCACGGTGGTCGAGAAGCCGGTCCGCGTCCCCAGCCGCTGGAAGCCGCGAGCGGACGGCTGGATCGTGGTCTTCGATGGCTCGCGTCCCGATGGCCTCGACGCGGACCCGGGGGCGTGGACCGTCGAGAAGGGGCTTCTAATCGGGCGCGCGGCGGGCTCGACCTTGGCCCCGATGCTCCAGGCCAGCTGGACTGACTACACCCTGGATGTTGAACTCCAACTTGGGCGTCAGGGCGAGGCGGTCGTGGCGCACGGCTCCCTGGTCGTCGTGCTGAGCGACAAGGCGGTCAGGCTGCTGAACGTGGGCCGGGTGCTCGACGAGGTGCCAAGGGGCCTCGCACGGGGCAAGTGGTATCGCGTCGTCCTCGAGGTTGGTGGCTCGAGGGCCGTCGTTCGCATCAACGACAAGCAGGCGCTCGTCTCCACAGCCTTCGACGGCTCGCCGGGAGCGCCGACCGTGGGGGCGCGCGGCGGGGCCGTGGCCTTCCGTTCCGTGCGAGTGAAACTCCAGCCCACCGACCCCGACTACCGCGCGGTGGTCCTGGGGGAGGGCTACGTCCGGCCGCCCGGGACCGCGCCCACCACCCCTACCGAGGCAGCGAGGCCAGGGCCGGGAACGTATCGTCTCTTCAACGGACGCGACCTTTCGGGCTGGTCGCGGGTTGGGGACTGGCGCGTGGCGGCGGGCATCCTGACGGGGGCTTCGTCGAGCGCGAGGCCGGCCACGCTCATCGCCGGCTCACCCCAGTGGGCCGACTACACGCTGGGTTTGAGGTTCCGGATCGTCCGCCAGACGGCTGTGCCGAGGGACGACGAGTACGCGCTCGTGATCTTCCGCGCGCGGGACGAGCGAAACTTCCACTGCGTCCGCTTCGCCGTCGAGGGGATCTACGAGATCGGCTACTACCGCAACGGCCGCTTCCGCGAGACCTCGCGCGCCAGGTTCGGCCTCGGCTCACGCTCGAAGTTCAACCTCTGGCACTCGCTGCGCCTGACCGTCCGCGGCGGCAAGCTCACGATGAGCATTGATGGCGTCGGCGGAATGCCTCCCTGGCCGATCACCACGTTCGCCAACGGGGCCGTCGGGGTGGGAGTTACCGGGGGCCAGGCCGCCTTCCGCGACATCTCGGTCAAGGTCTATCGCTAAGGGGGCATTGCTTTCTCTGTGGTTCTCGACGCGCACTGCCACTGCGGCATCCAGGACAGCCCTCCCCCGCAGGACTACGAGACCATCGCCGCCCTGCATCGGCAGGCGGGGGTGGGGGCGGCGTGGATGTTTCCGCCGGTGATGGAGGTCTATGACCGCCACGACCCGACCTTCACCGACAGTCCCCAGTGGCAGGCGCGGCGTCGTCGCGCCCACGACTACTTGCTCCGCCTTTCCCGCGAGCCACACACCCCGAGGGTTTATCCATTCTTCTTCGTCTGGAACGACTTCGACGTGGGTGGGTTAACGGCGGCCTATCGCGGCATCAAGTGGCACCGCCACCCCGACGAGCCTACCTATGACTACGACGACCCTCGGTGCCGGGCCATCCTCGATGTGAT
This sequence comes from uncultured Planctomycetota bacterium, assembly GCA_964470215.1. GTDB lineage: Bacteria > Planctomycetota > PUPC01 > DSUN01 > DSUN01 > CAYYCI01. The sequence continues at coordinate 1,326 of CAYYCI010000468.1, read as the reverse complement.
CACCGAGCGACGCCTCCCGGTCGTTCTGGAAGAGACGTTCGAGAACACCATGCGCTTCCTCGACGAGTTGGCGCCGGAGGCGGTGGTCGTGATCCCACACTGTGGGCATCTCAACGGGGGCTTCGCGCGGTTCCACGACCTTCGCATCTGGAGACGGGCTAACGTTTATGCCGACACCAGCGCCGCCCCTTCCCACAACCCTGCGCTCTTGCGGACCTTCCTGGAGACCTACGGCCCGGAGAAATTGCTCTACGGCTCCGACTATCCCTTCGACGACCCGGCACACTGCCTGGGGGCGATCCGCGGATTAGGGCTTCCGCCGGCCGACGAGGCATTAGTCCTCTCCGGCAACGCCCTCCGCCTGATCGGCGAGGATGGAGACGGGAGCAATAGTGTTCGGCTTGGAAGGGGCTGAGAGATGGGCGGCACGCTGGGACCGGACAGGCGGGATTTTCTCAAGGAGAGCGTCGTGGGCATGGCAATGGTCGGACTGGGAGCGGCGGGCCGCCGAGGCGAGGCGGCCCCCAAGGCTGAAATGCCAACCATCAGCCTCGGACCCCACCGCGTGAGCCGCCTCATTCTGGGCTCGAACCCGATCCTGGGCTACTCCCACGTGAGCCGCTTGATGAGCCGGCTGATGACCGACTATTTCACCCTTCCGCGCATCGAGAAGTTGGTGAAGCGGTGCCTGGAGGTCGGAATCAACACCTGGCAGACCTCGGCGAGCGAGAAGGTTGACAAGACCCTCGCGGCGGTGCGCGGGGCAGGGCACGAGGTCAACTGGATTTTCCTTGCGAGCCATCCCCACATTGACGACCCGAAGGCGTTGCGCGAGACGATCAAGCGCAACGACCCGATCGCGATCGTCCACCACGGGGGTGTGAGCGACAGTCTGTGGCGCGAGGGCAAGATCGAGAAGGCCCACGACTTCGCCAAACGGGTCAAGGACCTGGGGGTTCTGGCCGGCCTCTCCTCCCACAACCCCGACGTCATCAAACACGCCGAGGACAGCGGCTGGGACCTCGACCTGTATATGACCTGCTTCTACCGTGTGACCCGCACTGCCGAGGAGATACGCGAGGAGTTGGGAGAGGTGCCGCTCGGGGAGCTCTACCTGCCGAGCGACCCGCGGCGGATGTGTGAGGTGGTGCGACAGATGCGGCGTCCGTGTCTGGGGTTCAAGATATTAGCGGCGGGCCGGCTTTGCGACAGGCCGCAGAGCGTCGAGCGGGCCTTCCGGTTCGCCTTCAGCAACATCAAGCGGACAGACGGGGTGATCGTTGGGATGTTCCCGCGCTTCGAGGACCAGCCGGCCCTCGACGCGGC
>CAYYCI010000467.1:0-4054 GCA_964470215.1 uncultured Planctomycetota bacterium | reverse complement strand
GTTCTTCACAGTTCGAAGGTCTGATGGGGGGTCGGGATGATGACGTCGGGGACGCCCATCTGGCGGAGCGCCGAGGCGACGGCCTCGTTCTCGGGGAGTTCGCCGTGGACGACGAACGCTCTGCGGAAGTGGCCGTTTGCCGTGCCGAGATAGGCCAGAAGTTCGTCGTGGTCGGCGTGGGCGCTCAGCGCGTTTATCTCCTCGATGCGAGACCGCACACGGTATTTCTCCCCGAATATCTTCACCGGGTCGCGTCCCTCGATGAGGTAGCGGCCCAGGGTGTGTTGTGCCTGGTAGCCGACGAAGAGGACGACGTTGTTCGGGTCCCCGATGTTGTTCTTCAGGTGGTGGAGTATGCGGCCGCCTTCACACATCCCCGAGGCCGAGATGATGACCATCGGGCCGGGCTGACCGTTCAGTCGCTTGGAGTCCTCGACGTCGGTGATGTAGCGGAGGCGTCGGAACGAGAATGGCTGGTCGCCGCTGCGCAGGCGGGCGATTGCCTCGGCGTCGTAGCACTCGGTGTGGTTCTCATAGACGCGGGTCGCGCGGGTCGAGAGCGGGCTGTCCACATAGACCGGAACCTCGGGAATCTTGCCCTCGTTGTGGAGTTCGTCGAGGAAGTAAACCAGTTGCTGTGTCCTGCCGACGCTGAAGGCAGGGATAATGAGTTTGGCACGGCGTTCGGCGATCTCGTTGACGAGTTCGCGAAGCCGCTGGGCGACGTCCTCCCGCTTGGGGTGGAGGCGATTGCCGTAGGTGCTTTCGGTTATCAGGATCTCGCACCCCCCGACGACCACGGGGTCGCGGATGATGGGCATATGCCTGCGGCCCAGGTCGCCGGTGAAGAGCAGCCGCCGTTTGGCCCCGCCCTCCTGGATGCCCAGTTCGACAAGCGACGAGCCGAGGATGTGGCCGGCGTCGTGGAAGGTCAACGCCACCCCCGGCGCCACCTCGACCGTTCGCTCGTACGGGACAGGCTCGAAAAGGCCCATGAGGCGCTCGACATCGGCCACGACATAGAGCGGCTCGAAGGGGTTCTTGCCCTGGCGGCGGCGTTTCTTGTTCACATACTCGACGTCGCGCTGCTGTAGGTGGGCGGAATCCCTGAGCATGATGTCGCACAGGTCAACCGTCGCCGGCGTGGCATAGACCGGGCCGCGGTAGCCCCGGCGGACGAGCGTCGGGAGGTTCCCGCTGTGGTCTATGTGGGCGTGGGAGAGGACTACCGCGTCGAGGGCCTTCGGCTCGAAAGGCAGGTTTCTGTTCCGCTCGAAGGCCTCCTTGCGCTTGCCCTGATAGAGGCCACAGTCGAGGAGCACTCGTCTCTCCCCGACCTCGAGGAGATGCATCGAGCCTGTGACGGTTCGCACTGCGCCGTGGAAGTGGATTCTCACGTTGCCCCCTTCGCAACGGTTCTGAGCAGGATCAGCCCGACCAGGTAGAGAGCATAGAACGAGATGAGGCACCACCCTTCTTTTCGGGTCAGCCTCCGCCCTGTCCGCGCCAATGCCATCAACAAGACGAATATGGCGAGCATGGCGGGGAAGTTGTAGAAGCGGATTCCTCTCGACATGGCCAGCGGCTTCGCCGAGAGGACCGTGGCGGTCCCAGTCACCAGAGTGATGTTCATTATGTTGGCGCCAACGACGTTACCGAGGGAAAGTTCCGGCACTCCCTTTCGCGCCGCCGAGATGGCCGTGACGAGTTCGGGCAGCGAGGTCCCGACGGCCACCAGGGTGAGCCCGATTATCATCGGGGGCACGCCGAGGCGCCTGGCCAGGATGACCCCGTTGTCGCTCAGAAGGCGACTGCCCACGATGACCAAGGCGGCCCCGAAGACGAAGAGCGCCACGCTCTTCGCCAGCCCCATGGTCGCTCGTTCGCTCTCGGCGACCGTCTCGGGCACCTCGCCCGGCCTGGGCCGATGCCGAAGGTAGTCGGCGGCAAGATACCCGACCCCCACGAGCAACAGGACGATGCCCGCCCAACCCCTCAGTTCGTAGGCGCCGCCCTCGGCCGCCTGCGGCAGGAAGAAGAGCAAGACGCCCCCAGCGAGCATCGAGAGGCTGGGGACGCGGAAGTCCCGCGCCAGGACATTCATCGGCTTCAGCACACACAGCAGCCCGAGGATCAGCCCGATGTTGGCGATGGCCGAGCCGACCGCGTTGCCGATGGCCAGTCCCGGGTTCCCCCGAAGGCTGGCCGTGGCCGAGACCGCCAGCTCCGGCGAGGTGGTCGCCAGGCTCACCAGCGTGCTGCCGATCACCACATTCGGGATTCGGGCGTGGCGGGCGATCGCCACGCTCGCCGCCACGAACACGTCCCCCCCCTTGATGACCATGGCGACCCCGAGGACGAAGAGCGCGATGGTGGCCGGCAGCGGCAGGTTCTCGATCGGCGGTCCTCCGTGCGAGTGGCGATAACTTAGCGCATGCCCGCCGCCTTCGCAACCGCCGCAACGGCTTCGCTTACACCCACCGGAGTGGCTTGCGGTGTGTTAGTTTCTCAGCGGATGTGATGCGCTAGTGAGGCGTCAAGGTGCTCCACAGCGCGTTTCTTGACTTTGAGCGCGCACGGCCTAGAATGAAACGCGGTTGAAGCGTCGCCGCTGCTCTTGCCAGGAGCCAGCCATGCTGAACGCCGGCGTCCTGACATTTCGGGAGTTCGCCACGCACGAACCCTTGCCCCTGGCGACTATCCAGCAGGCGATCCTCGAGTTCCTCCAGGGCCGCGACGACGCGGTCCTGATCGGCGCCCACGCGGTGAATGCCTACGTGGCCGAGCCCCGGATGACCCAAGCCATTGACCTCCTCTCCCAGCGAGCGGGCGAACTCGCCGAGAATCTGAGGGATTTCCTGCGCGAGCGGTTCCAAATTGCCGTCCGCGTCAGGCGCTTGCGCGGCGGGAAAGGCTACCGGCTCTTCCAGGTCAGGAAAGGCGGGAACCGCCACCTGGTGGACATTCGGCCCGTGGAGACCATGCCCGGAGCGCAGCGAATCGAGGGCGTGCTCGTCATCGAGCCTGCCGCCCTGGTCACCCATAAGGTCGTCGCTTACCACCAGCGCCGCGGCCAGCCGAAGTCCGGGACCGACTGGCGCGACCTCGGAATGCTCCTCCTGAAGTTCCCCGACCTCAAGCAGCCCGGCGGCCCGGTGCTCGAGTGCCTGCGCGCTATCGGCGCCGGCCCCGAGGTCATTGCCACCTGGGAGCAACTCGCCGCAGAGGCGCTCCGCCCCGGGAGGGACGGAGGGCGCCTGTAGCCGCCTCCTGAGCGCACCACGACAAGTCCCGCATATTCAGGTTCTCAAAGAGGCTTGACTTCCATTGGGGAATGGCTAGTCTGTGGCCATTCGCGCCGGGGTGGGTCCGGCGCGAGACGCGACACCTCGCAGGAGCAGACCAGTGGCCAGGAGAAAACGCATCAGGTTCGGGGTGATCGGGCCGGGAGGCGCCGGGCGAGGCCGCACGATGGTGCTCAACCAGGACCGAGCGGTCGAGGTGGTGGCCGCGGCCGATACTTCGCCCGAGTGTATCACCAAACTCGAGGAGATGCTCGGCCACGAGATCGAGCGTTTCGTCGGGCCCGACGGCTATAAGCGGATGATTGACAGCGTGGAGTTGGACGCCGTGGGCATCTTCTCGCCCCACACTCTTCACTACGAACACGCCATGTACGCCTTCGAGCACGATCTCCACGTTCTTATCGAGAAACCGATGGTCTGTGGTGCGGCGAGGGCAATCGAGACGGCGAAGGTCGCGGCGAAGAAGGGCCTGGTGTATCTCATCCACTACCAGCGCCACTACGAGCCGAAGTATGTGAGCGCCCGCCGGCTCATCCGCAAGGGGGTCATCGGCGGGATCAAGGGCTTCTACGTCTACATGGCGCAGGACTGGCGGGGCGTGAGGTGGCGCGGCGACCCGCGCTACTCCGGGGGCGGGCAACTCAACGACTCCGGCTCCCATTACCAGGACATCCTCCTGTATCTGACCGGGCTGCTGCCCAAGAGCGTGCGAGGCTCCTACGACTGCTACTACCACGGTGAGAAGCGGC
>CAYYCI010000466.1:0-4059 GCA_964470215.1 uncultured Planctomycetota bacterium | reverse complement strand
TCGGCGATCAGCCCCCCGCCGAAGGGCGCCACCTCGGCCGCGTAGCCGCGGTTGATGAAATCAATGTTCCCCACGCCCCGGACCTCGTGGCACACACGGACGCATCGCCCGCAGAGGACACACTTCGAGGTGTCGCGGATGAAGAACGGGTTGCTGTCGTCAATCTTCGCCTCGCGGACGACCCGCTCGATCTTCGTGGAGTCCACTCCGAGGAAGTGGCCGACCTTCTGGAGTTCACACTCCTGGTTCTTCGGGCAGGAGAGGCAATCGGCGGGATGGTCCGAGATGAGGAGTTCGTAGATGGTGCGGCGGACCTTGTTGACCTCGGGCGTGTCGTTGTGGACGACCATGCCGTCCTGGACCGCGGTCGTGCAGGCGGTCGGCAGCCCACGCATGCCCTCGATCTTGACGATACACAGGCGGCATGCCCCATAGGGCTCCAGTTTCGGGTGGTAGCACAGGTGTGGGATATAGATGCCGGCATCGAGGGCGGCCTGGAGGACGTTCGTCCCCGCCCTCGCCGTCACCTTCTGGCCGTCAATGGTGAATGTGACCTTGTCGTCTTCCATGATGCGGTTCGCTCCTGGGTCACTCTTCTTCCAGGTCGCAGCGCAGACACCGCCTGGCCTCGCGAGACGCTTTGGTCTTCGAGAGGGGAAGTGTTATCTCGTCGAAGCCCTGGGTTCGCTTGCTGGGCGGCAGTTTCCTGGTCCGCGGTCTGGGCCGGATGGCGGCCGAGCGGGAGCGCCAGTCGGTGAAGCCTTCGCCTGGGGGAAGGATTCCCTCGCCGCCGAGGGCGCGGTCTATGTCGGCGGCGGCCTTTTGCCCGGCTCCGATGGCCTGGACGACCGTTGCGGCGCCGGTCACGCAGTCGCCGCCGGCCCACACTCGCTCCATCGAGGTTCGCATTGTGGCCGGGTCCACCTCGATGGTGCCCCAGCGGGTGAGGTCCGGCATCGGGCCGCGGAAGGCGCCGAAGTCGGGCTTCTGGCTGATGGCCAGGATGAGGGTGTCAGCGGCCACGTCGTGTTCGGTGCCCTCGATGGGCACCGGGCGGCGGCGTCCGCTCGCGTCCGCCTCGCCAAGTTCCATCTTGATGCAGCGGACCGTCTCGAGGCGCCCGTTGCGACGAACCAACTCGGTGGGGGTCACCAGGTAGCGGATTTCCACTCCCTCTTCGAGCGCCTCTTCGATCTCCTCGCCGTGGGCTGGCATCTCGCCCCGCGTGCGGCGATAGAGCACCGTGACGCTCTCGGCATCAAGCCTGAGGGCCGTGCGGGCCGCGTCGATCGCGGCGTTCCCGCCCCCGACAATGGCCACACGACCTAGCTGGGGGATTTTCTTGCCGAGGGCGAAGTCGCGGAGGAAGCCGAGCGCGTCGCAGACCCCTCGACCCTTCTCCCCCGGCAATCCCAGGCCGAGACCCTTGTGGGCACCGACGCCCAGGAACACCGCGTCGTAGCCATCCTTGAGGAGCGCCGCGATGGAGCGGACGCGATGGTTGAGCCGCAGCGTGACCCCGCAGCGGCGGATATAGTCGATCTCGCGCTGGAGAACCTCGCGTGGCAGTCGGTAGGCTGGGATGGCCACGGCCATGGCCCCCCCCGCCACAGGCAGGGCGTCGAAGACCGTGACCCGCCGGCCCATGAGCGCGAGGAAATAGCCGCAGGTGAGCCCCGCCGGCCCTGCGCCGACCACCGCCACGCGGCCGCCACGCTTCTTGACCTTGGGCACTCGCGGTTTTCGTTTCTTGGCGGCCTCGACGTCCGATGCGTAGCGCTTGAGTTCCCTGATCGCCACAGGCTCGTCGAGGTCGCCGCGGCGGCAGAACGTCTCGCACGGATGGTCACACACGCGCCCACAAACGGAGGGGAAGGGGTTCCGAGCGCGGATCACCTCGACCGCCTCGGTCGGTCTGCCCTGGGCTATGAGGGCGACATACTCGGGGACGTTGACCCCGGCCGGGCAGGCGTGGGAACAACTGGCCTTGGCCAGGGCACGACACTGTGCGGCGGGACAGCGCTTCTCGCGGATGTGGGCGTCGTATTCGTCGCGGAAGTGGCGGATGGTCGAGAGGACGGGGTTCGGCGCCGTCTGGCCCAGGCCACAGAGGGAGCCTGCCTTCACCGTGTGGGCGATCTCCTCGAGGAGTTCCACGTCGCCCTCGCGGCCCTCGCCTCGGGTGATGCGGGTGAGAATCTCGAGCATCCGCCGCGTGCCCACTCGACACGGCACACACTTGCCGCACGACTCGCTCTGGACGAACTCCAGGAAGTAGCGGGCGAGTTCGACCATGCACGTGGCCTCGTCGAGGACGATGAGGCCCCCCGAGCCCATGATGGCGCCGACTTCCTGGAGGGAGTCGTAGTCAATCGGCAGGTCGAGATACCTGGCGGGGACGCATCCGCCCGATGGGCCTCCCATCTGGGCGGCCTTGAACTTGCGGTCGCGCTGGATTCCGCCGCCTATCTCGAAGACGATCTGGCGGAGCGTCGCCCCCATGGGGACCTCGACCAGCCCGGTGTTCTTGACCTTGCCGGCCAGGGCGAAGATCTTGGTGCCCTTGGTCTTCTCGGTGCCCATGGCGGCCAGAGCGTCGGCACCGCGGTTGATTATGACCGGAACGTTCGCCCAGGTCTCGACGTTGTTGATGTTGGTCGGCTTGCCGAACAGACCGCTCTGGGCCGGGAAGGGCGGCCTGGTGCGAGGCATGCCGCGCTTGCCCTCGATCGAGGCGATCAGCGCCGTCTCCTCCCCACACACGAACGCCCCCGCCCCCTGCTTTATCTTCAGGTGGAACGAGAAGTCGGTGCCCAGGATACGATCGCCCAGGAGTCCCAGGCGCTCGGCGTCGCCAATCGCCTTCGAGAGATGCTTGACCGCTATGGGATACTCCGCGCGGACGTAGATGTAGCCGTGGCTCGCTCCGATGGCGTAGGCGCCGATGAGCATGCCCTCGATGACAGCGTGGGGGTTGCCCTCGCACACCCCACGGTCCATGAACGCCCCGGGATCGCCCTCGTCGGCGTTGCACACCAGGTATTTCGGCTCGCCGGGGGCGTCGCGGCAGAATTGCCACTTCCGCCCCGTGGGAAAGCCCGCGCCCCCGCGCCCGCGAAGGCCACTGGCCGTGACCTCGGCAATGACATCCTCGGGGGACATTCCACTGAGGACTTTGGCCAGCGCATCGTAGCCGTCGAGCGCCAGATAATCCTCGATTGACTCGGGGTCAATCTTGCCGCAATGGCGGAAGACCAGGCGCGTTTGTTGTTTGTAGAAGGGAATGTCGTCCTCGTGGGCGATCGGCTCGCCGGTGTTCGGGTCGTGGTAGAGGAGGCGTTCGATGATCTCGCCCTTGAGCACCGTCCGCTCGATTATCTCGCGGGCGTCCTCCGGCGCCACTTGCTGGTAGAAAATTCCCTGGGGTCTGACCACCAGCAGCGGGCCGCGTTGGCAAAAGCCGTGGCAGCCGGTTCTCTGAAGGCGCACCTTACGCGACAGGCGCCGGCGCTTTATCTCCGCCTCGAGAGCCTCACACACACGCTCGCTACCCAAGGCGCGGCAGCCGGTATTGCAGACCGACAGGGTGACGCGTCTGCGGCCGCGGGCGCTGCGGATTTTCTCCTTGAGCGCGAGGAGGTCTTCGACACAGCGTAAGCGTTCCATCAGTCTTCTCACCTGGCTCTTGCTTGGCGGATGCATTCCTCCAGGATCACCTCGGTTCGCTCGGGCGTCAGTCGGCCAAAGTAGTTATTGTCTATGATCATCACGGGCGAGAGGGCGCAAGCCCCCAGACACGCCACGGTCTCGTAGGTGAAGAGCATGTCGGGGGTGGTCTCGCCCTCCTTCACCCCGAGTTTGCGCTCGACCATCCGGCGTATGCGCCCCGAGCCGCGGACGTGGCACGCGGTGCCCCGACACACCCGGATGCGATGCCGCCCCTGAGGCTCGAGGTAGAACTGCGCATAGAAAGTCGCAACCCCGAAAACCGAAGCATCGGGCACGTTCAGGTACTCGGCTACCATGCGCAAGGCTTCCTTCGGCAGGTAGCCGATCTTG
>CAYYCI010000465.1:0-4064 GCA_964470215.1 uncultured Planctomycetota bacterium | reverse complement strand
AGCCCACACGCCCCGGCGCGCTGCCCTCCCGGGTTTCCTCATAGATGTGCCACCGTCAGACCTGCATTGCAGCCTGGAAAGGCTGAGACCGTGAAGGAAACCTCCGCGCGGCCTTGAAAGGGCCGGGACTGTGGGCCTTGCCACGCCACGGCGCGCCGTCGCCACGGACTCCCTCGTGGAGGTCTCATAGCGAGGGCCTGAGCGCCGAGGCCACCAGGTCGAAAAGCCGCGCCACGTCCCCGGCGTGCAGGGCCGCCAGGAGCGCGCCCGCCGATAGATACGGCCCGAAGGGTATCCGCCGCTCCCGCGTCACTGCAAGAACCACCAGCCCCACCGCCGCGCCGATGAACGAGGCCAACACGATGGCCAGCAGAGCGAGTTTCCAACCCAGAAGCCCGCCCACGAACGCCATGAGTTTCACGTCCCCGAGACCCATCGCCTCCTTGCGGAAGAGCGCTCGCCCGACCACCCTCAGCGCCCAGATCACCCCCGCACCGAGGAACATCCCCACCAGCGAGGCAATCAAGGCCGAAACGTGTGGCGAACCAGTCCCCAGAACCCTCACTAACGGCACGACGAAAACCGGGTCCCGAAGATCGTGGAGCGAAGGGAGCAACAAACTCACCACCGGCGCCAACACCGCCCCGGGGAGGCTTATCTCGTCGGGGATGATCCGGAACTCGAGGTCCACGAAACTCGCCGCCACCAGCGCCGCCGCCAACCCGCTATAGACCCCCAGCCTCGCGTAATCGGCCTCCGCACCACAGGCCGTCCGCCACGCCACGTAAGCGAAGAGCGCCCCCGTCAGAGCCTCGACCAGCGCGTAGCGCGGCGAAATCCGAACCCCGCAGAACCGACACCGCCTCCCGAGCAAAAGGTAACTGACCACCGGGATGTTGTCGTGCCAGCGAATCGGCTCGTTGCAAAAAGGACAATGCGACGGCGGCCTGTGGAGCAGGAAGCCCCGCGGAAGCCGGTGGATGCAGACGTTGAGGAAGCTCCCTGTCACCGCCCCGAGAACGAAGGCATACACGCAGACGACAACGCTCACCATGGCCTCTCTCGCTTGCCGCCAATTCTAGCCAGCCATCACCGCCGCGCAACCAGGCCGATTGAAACGCCCGACGGACCGCCCGCGTTCATCCGCCGTGCCGCCCCGGGCCGAAGTGCTCCGAGAGAAAGCGATCGAGGCCCTCCACATACCTCCGCCCGCTCGTCAGGAACCCCTCGTTGTGGGTCCCGCTGATCTGGAGAAACTCCTTCGGCTCCCCCGCCGCCTCGAATACCCCACGACCGAAACGCCACGCGATCAACTCGTCCTCCGGACTGTGCACCACGAGCACCGGACACCTCACCCCCGCGAGGAACTCCGCCGTCGGGTACTTCACCCGACACAGCCACCGCGCGGGGAAGACCGGGAGCATCCTCTGAGCGACTTCAGGCGCGGAAGTGAAGGTCGACTCCAGGATCAACGCCCCGGGCTCTCTTGTCGCGGCCAGATGTGCGGCGATCGGCCCGCCCAGCGACCTGCCGAAAACCACGACCTTCTCCGGCGCCACCCCCCGCTCGCCCACCAGGTAGTCCCAGGCCGCTTCGGCATCCCGATACGTCCCCTCCTCGGTCGGCCTCCCCTCGCTGCGGCCGTAGCCGCGGTAGTCGAAAACCAGCGTGGCCACGCCAAGTTTGTGGAAAATCTCCAGCGACTCGACGCGGTGGGAAATATTCCCCGCGTTGCCGTGACAGAAAATCGAGTAGGCCCGCGGCTTCTCCGCCGGCACGAACCACGCACTCAGCCTGAGCCCATCGCTCGTCCTCAGCCACACCTCCTCGTAGGGCAGGCCCCACTGGTCGGGCCTCGCCACGATCGCCTTCGTCGGGAAATAGACCAGCCGCCGCTGGCACAGATAGAGAAGCGCTGCCGCGACCAGATAGGCCCCGGCCAAAGTAACGAGGGTGGAAACGACCATCCTGACCGCTCTAGCCACCAGGGGAGATATCTCGATGCCTCCGACGTGGCCTCCGCTCTCGCCACGATTCTACCAGACCACCACCCCCAGGCCAATCCCAGCCCAGTCCGTGTCCGTCCGTGTTCGTCCGTGTCACCTCCACCCCGAATTGACTCTCCCCGCCCTCCTCATTACGATCCCAGACCAGCAACTTCCCTCCAATCGCCGAGGAGCACGACGTGTCCCGACCGCCCAACTTTCTCTTTTTCCTCCCTGATCAGCACCGCCCCGACTGGCTGGGCATCAACCCCCGACTGCCCCTGCGAACCCCGAACCTCGACGCCCTCGCGGCACGAGGCACCGTCTTCACCAGGGCCTACACGCCCTCGCCCCTGTGTGCCCCGGCCAGGGCCTGCCTGGCCTCGGCCAGAGCCTATGGCCAGTGCCGCGTCCTCGACAACAACCAGGACTACCCCCTCGACATTCCGACCTACTACCAGCGCCTGCGCGACCGCGGCTATCGCGTCTGTGGCGTCGGCAAGTTCGACCTCCACAAAGACCTCACCAAGCCCCTCTTCTGGGAACTCGACGGCTCCCGACTGCTCCGCGAGTGGGGCTTCACCGAAGGCATTGACAACGAAGGCAAACTCGACGGCAGCAACAGTTACCTCTCCGCGGGCCGCAAGCCCCGGGGGCCGTATCTCGACTTCCTTGCCCAGCGCGGCCTCGCCGACCTCTACGTGGATGAACACCTCCGACGCAAGAACCTCGGCAACGCCTACGTCACCGCCCTCCCCGACGACGCCTACTGCGACAACTGGCTCTCCGAGAATGGTCTCCGCTTCCTGCGCCAGTTCCCCAAAGACCAGCCCTGGCACCTGGTCGTCAACTTCACCGGCCCACACGCCCCGATGGACGTCACCGCCTCGATGGCCGAGCGCTGGCGCGACGCCACCGTGCCGCCTCCACACGACAATCACCGCGACGACCCCGAAGTCGCCCTGCGCCGCCGACGATACTACGCCGCCATGATCGAGAACATTGACCGTCAGATCGGCCGCTTCACGGCCCTGGTCGAAGAGCGTGGCGAACTCGACAACACCATCGTCGTCTTCGCCAGCGACCACGGCGAGATGCTCGGCGACCACGCCCGATGGGGCAAGGGCACCTGGCACGAGCCATCCAGCCGCATACCGCTGGTCGTCGCGGGGCCGGGCGTCAGGCGCGGCGCAACCGCCCACGCCCTCGCCGCCCTCCACGACCTTGCCGCAACGTTCCTGGACTACGCCGGCGCCGAGCCCCTCCCCCAGGCCGACGCTCGGAGCCTCCGCCCACTACTCGAAGGCAACACCGAGCAGCATCGCCAGTTCATCTACAGCGGACTCTACAACCCCGACCTGCGGGGCTGGGACATGGTGGTCGAGGGCCGATGGAAGCTCATCCGCACCGACGACGCCTTCATCCTCTACGACCTGGAGTCCGACCCACAGGAGGACCGCGACCTTGCCCCTGAGCACCCCGACGTGGTCGAGCGATTGAGCCGGCGCTTCCCGATTCCCCGCGGCCCCGACGCCGAGCCTGGACCCGCAGATGAACACAGATGAACACCGACAAACCCCACTCCCCACCCCCCTCCGCGCCCTTCGTGGACACCCAAGCCGACCGCGACACTCGGCCCCCCCCGAAGAAACCATGCCTCGCAGGCCACAAAGCCCGGCTCCGAATCCCTGGCCATCGTGATAGGCACTTTGTCGTGGGACCGCACCCGCGGCGGAAGTGCCTTTGCGCGAATGCTCACGTTTCGGCACCAGGCCGCGCCAGGGAGCGAGCCAGGTCACAGAACGTCACATCCTGGATCCCTCGCTTTATCAGAGTTGTCTTTTCTTCCGGTAACACGCTTTTGAGTTCTTCTGATGGCTTTTTGTCAATCACAACGAAGCGCGCTCCTTGATTGCGCCCGACCCGTGAGAGCACCTTGTTTATTTTCTCATCTCGAAACCCATACCCTGCGACGATTACATTAGCAGAGGAGCAGTTTGACACGAGGTCTCGGCAAAAACGCGTGATGAAATCCCCGATCCCCGACAGCGAGGGCCGCCTCATGTTTCGGATCGTGCG
>CAYYCI010000464.1:0-4077 GCA_964470215.1 uncultured Planctomycetota bacterium | reverse complement strand
GCAAAAAGCGTGCCAAAGCCGCTCCTGCCCCAGCGAGCTATCACCGAGGGCTTGTTGATTGACTTGCCACGGGCTCTGCACCAGTGTCTGTCGCGAAACGTCTCGTCAATGCGAGTGTCGTTGGTCGTGCGCGAATCACCTACAATCTCGGGTCGGCCCCCTTGTTTCAACGCGCCAGCCTCGCCACCTTCCACACCGCGCGCGCGATCTCCGCGATGTCCTCTTCGCCCAGGTCTTCGTGGAGCGGGATGGTGACGATCCTCTCCAGGAGGGCCTCGGCGCGGGCACACAGCCCTCGCGGGTAGTGGGCCACGCGGCCGCCGTGGCAGCCGTCGAGGGGGTGCGCGCTGCTGCCGAACGTTCGCCTCTCGCGCAGCGGCTCCATCATCAGGTAAACCGGCACCCCGGTGTAGCCGCTACTGGCCGGAATGCCCTCGGCGGCCAACGCCCTGGCGAACCAGGCCGCGTCCCAGCCCTCGACCACGATGGGAAAGAGCCAGAAGGTGTGGGCGGCGCCGGGGGTTGTGGGCGCGGGGCGCAGCCCCTCGAGGCCCTCGAGCCTCCCACAGAGGGCGCGGCCGAGGGTGGTTCTCCGCCGGACGACCGCCCTGACCTTCTCGAGTTGTGCGAGGCCGACGGCGCCCTGGAGTTCGGTCATGCGGTAGTTGAGGCCCAGGAGGGCGTAGCCGCGCGGGCCGGGCCCCCTGAGCCAGCCCTTGTCGCGGAAGAGCGCCATGCGGCGGGCGAGTTCGGGGTCGGACGTGATCGCCACCCCGCCGTCGCCGGTGGTCATGTGCTTCGACTGCTGAAGGCTGAAACAGCCAATGGAGCCGAACGTCCCACACAGTTTGCCCCCGAGGGTTGCCAGATGTGCCTGGGAGCAGTCCTCGACGAGGGGGATGTCGTGGCGACGGGCGATTTCGGCGAGACGGCCCACCCGCGCGGGGTTGCCGAAGAGGTGGACGGCGACGATAGCGGCGGTCCGCTCGGTCAACTTGGCCTCGACGTCGGCGGGGTCGAGGTTGAGCGTCTCGTCAACGTCGGCGAAGACCGGCACGCAGTTCTGGAAAAGGATCGGGGCGACGGTCCCTGCGTCGGTTATCGGCGCGGTGATGATCTCGCTGCCCGGGTCGGGGTCGAGGGCGCCGAGAGCGATGTGGATCGCCGCCGTTCCCGACGAGCACGCCACCGCGTGGGGCAGTCCGTAGAGTTCGGCGAAGCCGCGCTCGAAGTCCCGCACCATGACCCCAGAAGGCCCGAAGAGGTTCTGGCTCTTCAGCGCCGCACTGAGGAATTCGCTCTCCTTCGCGCCGAATGGCCTTCGGGACGGAAAGGGCCTCTTCCTGACCGGCTCGCCGCCCTCGATCGCCAGTTTCTCCATCCTGTTGCCTCCTTCCGGCGCTTCCATGAGCGAGCACGACACTACAGCGCGCTGGACCCGGATGGGCTTCCTCGATGGTGCCAGGGTAGACTCTTGGCGAAAGGGGTGCAAGAGGACACCGACTGACACGGACGGGCACGGACAGACGGGAGCCTCGATTGCTTCGCCGGCGATGCTCCGGCCCGGGGGGGCGGGTTGCCGCCGGGTCTTGCAATTGGTCTCGAGGCGGGTACTCTTGGTCCTGGCAATTCGAGGAGGCGCGGCGATGGCCGCTGCGGTGTATGTCGGGACATCGGGGTGGTTCTACGACCACTGGGAG
Source organism: uncultured Planctomycetota bacterium (assembly GCA_964470215.1). Classification (GTDB taxonomy): domain Bacteria; phylum Planctomycetota; class PUPC01; order DSUN01; family DSUN01; genus CAYYCI01. The sequence goes on along the minus strand of CAYYCI010000464.1, from coordinate 2,377 downwards.
GGTGTGCTCTACCCTCGCGGGCTGCCGAAGTCGCGGCGCTTCGAGGTCTATGCCGCGGCCTTCAACGCCGTCGAGATCAACGCCACGTTCTATCGCCTGCCGCGGCCCTCGGCCGTCGAGGGCTGGCGGAAGAAGGCGCCGGGGGGCTTCGTCTTCGTGGCAAAGGCCAACCAGGAGATCACCCACAGGCGGCGCCTGCGCAACGCCGAAGAGCCACTGAAGCGCTTCCTCGAGGCCCTCGAGCCGCTGGGAGAGTTGCTGGCGAACGTCCTCTTCCAACTCCCGCCGTCGCTTCGCAAGGACATCCCGCTCCTGGAGGACTTCCTGGCGCTCTTGCCGGACCATCCGCGGGCCTCGTTCGAGTTCCGCCACCCCTCGTGGGAGTGTGACGAGGTCTTCGAGGTGCTGCGGAAGGCGGCGATGAGCCACGTTGTGGTCAGTCGCAGCGGCTATCCATTCGCCGAGGCCCACACGAGCGACATCGCCTACTTCCGCTGCCACGGCCCGGGGCGGATGTTTGCCTCGTCCTACCCCGACGAGTGGCTGGCCGGCCTGGCGGCGAAGATCGCGGCGCTGGCCCGGGAGGGGATCACGAGTTTCACATTCTTCAACAACGACGTGGCCGGCCACGCGGTCCGCAACGCCGACAGCCTCAAGGCCCACCTGGCGCTCGCAGGACTGGCGTGTTAACCCATCGCGCCCACCCCTCCGCGCTTGCCTCGGCGCGGTCGTTGCGTTATTCTGTGCACCCGAAGATCGCAATCATCTCGGAAGGCCGATGACCGCACCAAGCGACTCGCTCCCCTCGCCGCTGCGCTACCCCGGCGGAAAGAGCCGGGTGGCCAGGCGCCTTTGTGGCTTCATCCTGCCTCATCGCGAGTACCGCGAGCCTTTTGTCGGCGGCGGGGCCATCTTCCTCCGCAAGCCAAAGGCCCAGAAAAGCTGGATCAACGACCACCACCCCGGCCTGTATGCCTTCTGGAAGGCCCTCCGCGACCACTTCGAGGATTTCGCCGAGCGCTGCCGCCAGATTGACGGCTCGAGCGAGGAGAGCCTCCGCCGCGAATTCGACCACTGGATAAACTGCCGCGACCTGATGACCGCCCAGGGCGACGACGAACTGGTCGAGCGCGCCGTCCAGTACTACTTCATCAACCGCACGGTGTGGACTGGTCGGGTGGTCTACGACCCGGCTCGCCGCTCCCGCCTCTACTTCAGCAACCCCGGCGGCTGGTCGAGGCTCGAGAAGCGCCTCGCCCACCTGGCCGCCTGTTCGCGGAAACTTCGGGGCGTCAGGATCACCCAACTGCCCTTCGAGGAGTGCCTGGGCGAGGCGACCGACGAGACATTCATCTACGCCGACCCGCCCTACTACCGCGACAGCCTCGACCCCCCGACCTCCCGCCTCTACGAGGGCCACTTCACCATCGAGCAACACCACCGGCTCCGCGACCTCCTCGCCCAGACCCCCGCCAAGGTCATGGTCTCATATGACGACTGCCCGCCGGTCCGTGAACTCTATGGGAGGAATGGCTGGCACCTGGTGCGATTGCAATGGAAGTACTGTGGGCGTTACGCGAAGACTAACGAGCAGCGAGCCAGGAACGAGAAAGAAAAGAAGGTCGTCGGGCGCGAATTGTTGATCACCAACTACAACCCCGAAGAGCTCCTCGCGCCAGAGGAAAGACAACCGCTGCTCTTCAGCCACGAGAAGCACTGAAGCAAGGCCGAGCGCCCACCGCTTCGGCACGGATTTTGCCATCTAGGAGTGACAGAAAGGCGGGCGTGGGGGGGAGCGGGACACAAGTCGCTGGGACGCTTGCCCTTAGAGGACCGGCGCCGACCGGCACCAAGGCTGGCTGCCCACGCCAGACGGGTCGTGGCCAACGCCACACGGGGCCTGGGGGTTCGGGAATGAAGAGTCGGCCGACCGTCGAGCGCTTCCGGCTGCGTGAGCTGGCCTCGCTGCATGCCAGTCTCCGCGGCCTCTTCTTCCTCGCGCTCGTGCTCACACTGGCGCTCTTCGCCTACATCTTCGTGCGGGTGCGCCTTGCCCGCGAAGTTCTCTCGCCGCTGGATTTCGCGAGCCTGTGCCTTTTCGCGCTGGCGGCGGTGCTGCTGTGCAATGTCCAGTTGCGGTGCCTTCGCCAGTTGCGATTCGAGACGCGGCGGAAGGTCGAGCGGCTGACCTTCGTGGACCCCCTGAGCGGGGTCTATAACTTCCGCTACCTGCGCCAGCGCCTCAGAGATGAGTTCGAGCGCGCCCGGCGCCTCCGCGAGCCGCTGGCGGTGGTCTTCCTGGACTTCGACCACTTCAAGGAGGTCAACGACACGTTCGGCCACGCCGAGGGTAACGCGGTGCTGGAGAAGATCGGGG
>CAYYCI010000463.1:0-4081 GCA_964470215.1 uncultured Planctomycetota bacterium | reverse complement strand
CGACGGAACGCTGCCCACCCCGAACCCTATGAGTGGCCGTCAGAGCCTGAACCGACGAAATAATAGCCGCACGGTGAGTCGGGAGCCACCAGGTCGCGGTCGGCCAGGTCCCGCTCGTCAATCGGGAAGTTGCGGCAGTTGGCCGTTCGCCACCGCTCGTAGCGCTTACAGATGGCCAGGTCGCCGTCGTAGTCCAGGTGGCGGCAGCGCGCGCCCATCTGGCAACACGCCCCGCAACGCCGACACTCCCCCCTCCTCCTGGCCAGGCTCGCACGGACGTATCCCGGCCGGAAGAGGTTCAGGTAGAGCCGCCGCGGCCTTCCCCACAGCAGCCGCAGCCGCTGCCAGAGGGTCAACTTTGCCGGTTGAAGCGCCACCAATCAGCCTTCCTGGTCTTCCGGGGCGAATGAGTAGCCGCAGGGCCTGTGTGGGAGGATCAGGTCGCGGTCGGCCAGGTCCCGCTCGTCAATCGGGAAGAGGCGGCAATTCGGCGGGCGCAGGTCGTGGAAGCGACACTCGGTCGTCGAACCGTTCCGGCGCAACCACACGCAACGGAACCCCAGTCGGCAACAGGCCCCGCAGCGCAGACACTCGCCCCTGCGCCTGGCGATGCTGCGGCGCACGTAGCCGGGCCGAAACGTCACTAAAGCCAGCCGCCGCACCTTGCCCCACAACAAGACCAGCCGCTGACGGGCGGTCACGCGCGGCCGTTCCAGGGCGACGGTCTCCCCCAGGGGTTGCCCCAGAGGTGTTCTTCGATTTCCCATTCGCGATACTTCTTTCGCCTGCGCCGCAGATACACCCAGAAGGCCAAGAGCGAAAACACGCTCAGAACCCCGAAGAGCGAGAACGTGTGGAAGAACCAACTGACCAGTGGCCAGGGCGGCCGAAGCGCGGCCAGCCACTCGGCCTCGAGGCTCGCCAGTTCCGCCCCCGTGGCGTCGCGGACCGCCGCCTCGAACGGCTCGCCCTGCGCCCCAGCGGTCAGAATCCGTCGCACGACGACCGCGCCGTGGCGCTCGACCAGGAAGCGGACGAAACTTTCGCTCTCCTCGTAAGCCACCCCGCGCATCACGGGGTTGCGTGGAAAGGTCTCCGCGAGGGCCGAAAGCCGATAGAGCGACCCCGCCGCCACCGCGCGCTCGAAGGCGTCGCGGTCGTAGAAAGGCAGTTTCCCCGAACTCCAACACGCCACCCCCTCGTCGAACCACCGTGGCACCCGCTCGTAGCCCCGCCTGGCCACCTCGCCGACCAGCAGGTGGCACATCTCGTGGCGAAGCGTCACCGCGAGGCTCGAGAAAGGATGTTGCTCGATCTCCTGGCAGTTAAGGTAAATGGTCTTTTGCATCGGGTAGGCCACACCGAGGGTGTCGCGATGGTCGACCCCTGGCGTCGCGCGACGGAAGTCGGCCGTCGTGGGACACAGCACCAGGGTCGCCGTGCCCGTGACGGCGAGCCCCGTGAGGGCCTCGAGGTGGGTCTGCGCCTTTCCCAGGACCTCGGTGGCGAGGTGCTCGAGGCGGCGATTGCCGGCCGGATTCACGATGACCCAACGACACCGGGCCGGTTGGGCCAGGCACAGGAAGAAGGCGAAATAGACTGTGAGGTGGTTCATTACCGCTGTCCCGCGCGCATCATAAGTCCCCCCGCGCCCAAAGTCAAGCAGTCGCCAGTTGGTGCGATTCCTGGCGATTGTGGCGATCCTGCCGGATGCTCCGTGGTCGGAGGGAGGCAAGGCAAGTGATGGGGCCTTCTCGCGCGTGTGGCGAACGGGGCCTTGCAAACGGAAATTGGTTTTGCTAGACTTTTGTCCACACGGCGGGCCGCCGCCGGTGGCGTCCTGTCGGCCAGGCCTGGGGGTGTGTAGGAGGGCGGCCTCCAACGCCCAGGCCCCAGAACCCGGAGATGGAGGTCAGTGGCTATGGCGGAACCGGCTGAGACCACGGCCCAGGGTCTCGAGCCGCGCGAGGCGCGCTTCTTGATGATCGCGTGTTTCATCGCGCTCGTGACCACATCGTTCGCGTTCATCATCCGCGTCCTGTGCATGGACGCCTGGCAGGTCTATTTCGGCCTGAGCGAAACCCAGAAGGGGGAAATCTTCGGGGCCGGCATGTGGCCCTTCGGCTTGACGATTGTCCTCTTCAGTCTCATCGTGGACAAGGTCGGCTACGGCCGCTCGATGATCGTGGCCTTCCTGTGCCACTTCGTCTCGGCCATCTTGTTGCTGAGTGCCAGGGGCTATTGGTGGCTCTACGCCGGCTCCATCCTCAACGGCCTGGCCGCCGGCACGGTCGAGGCGGTGATCAACCCGGCCATCGCCTCCGCCTACCCCAAGCGCAAGACAACCATGCTGACCATCCTCCACGCGGGCTGGCCAGCGGGAATGGTCATCGGCGGGGCGTTGATCCTGCTGCTCGGCCTGACCTGGAAGATCAGCGTCGGGATCATCCTCATTCCCGTCGTCCTCTATGGTGTGATGATCCTGCTGGCCAAGTTCCCGGTCTCCGAGCGAGTCCTCGCTGGGGTCTCCTATCGCGACATGCTCCGCGAACTGGGCGCGATCGGCTGCCTGCTGGTCGTCTACCTGGTCTGCATGGAACTCAACCGCGTGTTCGTTGGCGAGAACTTGACCCACACCGGGTTCATCGATCTCCCCTCCCTGCCGCTGACCATCGTCATCGCGGTTGTCACCCTCGCCTTCCTGGCCTACACCCGCTCGCTGGGCAGGCCGATGTATATCCTGCTTCTGCTCGTGATGCTCTTAGTGGCCACTACAGAACTGGGGGTTGACACCTGGGTCACCGACCTGATGAAACAACCGATGGCCAAACTGGCCCTCCCGGGCGGCCTGGTGCTCATCTACATGCAAGTTATCATGATGGTCCTGCGGTTCTGCATCGCCCCGATCGAGCGGGCGCTCAAGCCGCTCGGGGTGCTCTTCGTGTGTGCGTGCGTGGCGGCTGTAGGCTTGTACGCCCTCTCCCAGGCCGCAGGAATCGTCATCTTCGTCGCCGCTACCGTTTACGGCGCAGGCAAGGCGTTCTTCTGGCCGGTCACCCTCGGAGTGGTCTCCGAGCGGTTCCCCAGGGGCGGCGCCTTGACCCTGAACGCCATGGGCGGCGTCGGAATGCTCGCGGTCGGCATCATCGGCTCCCAGATCCTCGGTTTCTGGCAGGACAACCGGATTGACCACATGCTGGCAAAGGAGAATCCTGCCCTTCATGCCCAACTGATGGCCAAGGAGGAAAAGCGCAGCGTCTTCGGCCACTACAAGGCCCTCGACCAGACGAAGGTCAGCGCACTGCGCGACAAGATCCTCCTCTACGACTACCGCCAGAAGAAGGCCGAGGAAGTCGGCGCCGACAAACTCGAGGCCGAACTCGCCCAGGACGAAAAGTACCAGACCCTCGTCCGCAATGCCTACGACCACATCTGCCGCAAACCCGAGGACACAGCCGAGAAGTCCTTCGACGAGATGGTCAAGGCGCTCAAGGATGCCGGGGCCTTCGTGGACGAGGCTACCTACAAGGACCTCGTCGAGAAGAGGAAAACTCTCGAGGAGGTCATCGGGAACGCCAAGCAGAGCGCTCTCACCCGGGTGCCCATTCTCCCCGCCATCATGGCGGTCGTCTATCTCTGCCTCATCCTCTACTTCAGAGCCACCGGTGGCTACAAGGCCGTCGAACTCCTCGCGGAGCAAAAGCCCGAAGCGCCCGGTGGCCAAGCGCCTGAGGCACCAGCACCTGAGCAACCGCCGCAGGAGCCGCAGGAAGGCGAGAGCACCTGACGCTTGGCGTCGAGGCCGTGATCACCGAGCCTGGGCGGCCCGAAACGGGCCGCCCAGGCTCTTTTCTCGCCACCGGGCTTTGACCAATCCGCACTCGCAGCGACGACGCCCTCCGCCTGTGGCTAAATGGCAAACTCGTCCAGAGCGTCCTCGCCCTTCGCGGAGCCGTGCCCGACTCCGAGAACTGCCGCGCGACCTTGCGGAAGGGCGAGAATCGTCTCCTCGTTGAGGTCTCGAACGCGCGGGGCGGCTGGGGGCTGTGTCTCTCGCTCGAGGACGCGGACGGCACGCCCC
>CAYYCI010000462.1:0-4082 GCA_964470215.1 uncultured Planctomycetota bacterium | reverse complement strand
TATCTTCAGGGGCGGCGACATTCCTGTCGCCGATCAACTGCGCGACCCACCTCCGGCAAGGCTTCGGTAGCCAAGCAGGAATGTCGCGCCTCCTGCAAGGAAAGTCCGCTGCTACTGCATCGTCACAACTTCCCGCTGGTTGCCTCGGATGACCGTGACCGTCGGCGGCGGCGGACCCTCGGGCTTTGCCTCCTCTTCTTTCGCTGCTTTTTCCTTTTCCGGCGTTTCCTTTGTCGGAGCTTCCTCGGCAGCGGCGGCCGCGCCCCCCTCCTCGGTCGTCTTGGTAGGCTTGACGCCCGTGATACCCCATTCGTTGGAGGCCTCTAGCGCCACCGCAGTGTGGTCGCCGCGCGGGCGCAGCACCAGGTGGATGGAGCCCTTGGAGGCGCTCAAGATCAGTATCTGTGCCTCACGCGGGGTAACGGCGAGGGTGGCGCTCTTCACCTTCTCGGTGGAGGGGGCTTCCTCTTTTTTCGTCTCCGCGGTCTTATCGGTGGTCTCGGAGGTCTGGACAGGGGGACGTATGGTCTGCTCGTTGACGGCGAGGACCTCGATATCTTGCAGGATCGTCTTAGAGATCGTCGTCTCGCCGTAGTCGAAGGTGGCCACCACATCCACGCGATCAGTGGGCTGAGCGAAGCCGCCGACCCCACTAATGGGGTCCAGCGCCACAGTTACGGCTCGCATACCATCGCCGATAACGAAGGTGAGGCCCTGGCGAGCGCCGGCGGGCATCACATCGCGACGGGTAAGGGTCTGGCCCGCCTGCAGCTCGAACTGGGCGAGCTGCCCAACCGCCTCAACCGGGTCGCTCAGAGCCCCCGATGGCACCTGGCTCTTGGGTAGTTCCTTGACTTCCACCATGCCGGCGGTGAGTTCCGTATATGCGGGGATGTGCGTCTTCGCCACCACCGCGCTGGCCGTCTGAGCCTCGACCGGCTTCGGGGGATTTACCCTCTTATTCAGAACCACGAACAGCAATACGGCCACGATCAAAGCGATGACCGCTGCGATACCGAAAGCTTGCCTTCTGGAAAGCTTCATGGACAGCACCCCTTGGCTTGGAGGCGAGAAGCGGGAGGCGAGAAGCGAGAAACGACTATCACGCTTCTGACCACCAGGCTCCCGCCCAACTGCGTTTGTTGCTGCGATGTTGGTCTCGTTTGTTTGTTTCAATCCACGCCCCCGTGTGGGGGGCGACCTTCGACCCGGCTCGGGCCTTTCGTCTTTCCGACCTCCGACTACGGCTTGCGGCTTCCCCTACCTTGATAGGGGCGGCGACATTCCTGTCGCCGATCAACTGCGCGACAAGAATGTCGCGCCTCCTGTAATGAGGACGTGCCGTGAGTCAGATGTCGGATACCGGACAGCGCATCAGCACGTCAGGCGGCCCATCGCCATTGTTTTGTTTGCTTGTTTGTTTCAATCCGCGCCCCCGAATGGGGGCGACATCTGACCTCGAAGCCTCTGTTTCAATCCACGCCCCCGCGTGGGGGCGACTACTGATGCCTCCTTTCCGAATCACCGACAGCCGACTAGCGACTGACGGCAACGGCAGCCTCACCCCTGACCCCTCTCCCTCGCAACGGCGGCTCGGGAGAGGGGAGAACGACGAACAGTCGCACTCGTAGCTCGCTGCTGCCGTTACTGAATCAACTCAATCCGCGCCGCAGATCCCCCGCCTCCGCCGTCGGTCCCATACAGATGAAAGCCGCTGCCGGTGACCTTTACCCGTTTCTTGCAAATCAGGCTGCCACGCTGCAGCTCATGTCCGGATCCGGTGAACTCGATGCCGCCGCTGGGCGCGAAGAACGCGCCGATCCAGGTGCCGCCCGAGCCGGAGACATCCATCGCCCTGATACTATCCGACAGCGAGTAGGCGAAGATATCCTCGACCGCCGCGGTGAAGTTGTGCCCGGAGCCGGAGATGTCAAAGTCACCATACATGGCGAAGCTGACATTCTCGAAATTGTGCCCGGAGCCGGAGATATCAACGTCGCCGTCCACGATGAAGACGCAGTCGTGGCAGCCCACTCCCGAGCCACTGATCTTCACATCGCCCGTCACGTGATAGACGCCGGGGGCGATAAAGGGAACCGGGTCGGAGCCGGTTACCTTCAGGTCGCCGTTTATGGTCTGCGTCGGGCTGCCGAAGTCATCTATGCTGCATTGTGCCGGCCAGTCCTCAAAGTCCGCCTGCCTGACGCCGCCTTGCCAGTCGTGACCGCCGCCAGTCTCAACGAACTGAGTGCCGTACTCGACCACGCCCTCCACGGTATGATTTGAGCCGCTTGCCTTCATCCCCCCATTGGTGTGGATGTCGCCGGCGACCCAGCCGCCGCTGCCGGTCCACCATACTGACTTAGTGTCCGAGTTGTCATACACGAAGATCGCCGGCCAGGCGCCGCTGTCTCCCTCCTTGCGCAGGGCGGTGGCAACGCGCGTGACCTCGGCGCTCTCGATGCCAAAGATCCTGGCGAAGGTGTACGCCACGGTTGCGTGGCCGACGACCTCGACGGCGTTCTCGTCATCCTCCAGATCGCCATAGCCCTCTACGGTGTCCCCAGGCTCGTAGTAGTTGACATCATCCTCGGGCGTGACGCTGACCTGCCAGGGAGACGCCTCCGTGTTATTGGCCGCGACGATCTGTTGTAGGCTGGCCTCGGCCTCGACCTGCTCAGGAAGCTTAGCCGCTCCCGCCAGCGCGGCGGCGTCTACTACTTCTTGCGTGCGCTGGGCCACGACAACCAGGCGCCCTACATCTACGACCAAAGCCGTCATGCCCAGCAACGCCAGCAGCGCCACAAGCACCCACGGCCCGACTACGCCACGCTGGGGCAGGGAGATCCCACAACACGCTGAGCCTCGCACTGAACTCAGGCCTCGCATCTCCTCCGACCTTCTCTCCCCCTCCATCAATTCACTAGCGCAGTGGCGAAGACCCCGCTTTCGTTGATGGCCGTCCCGTCCGGATCGCCACCCGGAAAGTCGTACTGGATGAATCGCCCCCATATCTTCTTTTGTCCTTGATTGACAGATTCCAGCCAGAAGGCGCCGAACTTCTCTATCCTGAAGGCCGCATTACTGCCCGTGCCGCCTAGATAGCTCACCATCGGTACCAGCATGATGCGCGGGTTGTCAGCGTGGTAATCCGTGAAGGTGTCGCTGGCCCACTCGCCGCTGGTCCCCTGCTCCAGCCGGGCCTTGCCCTGGTCCTGCTTGAGCGCCTTGCTCCACTGGCCCACCATCAGTCCAGTCTCGGCATAGAGCGTATCACCGACACCCACGAAGGAGCTCTCGGTGTCTTGCCTCGTCAGGTTATAGCCCTGCAGGAGGTCGAAGAAGGAGGCGGTGCAGCCGGTAGGAGGTTGCACGAAGCCGAATGATCCCGGGATGCCCGCATAGTGAGGGCCGTCAGCCATCAGCAGTTGCTGTTGCTGGCCGTAGGCCAGGGGCGTGTCGTGAGCGATCCACATGGTGCAGATCGGCAACCCCGCCGCCGGCGCCCGTATCACCGTGGCTGATCGCGTAGCCGTGCCGCTCTCAATTCCGACAATCCGTGCGAAGCTGTACTGAACCTGAACGTGAGTCGAGACGCGAAGCGCCTGGGCCCACGGCCCCAGGGTTCCGTAGCCGGGCAGGTCCTCGGAGGAGTCGTAGCAGACGAGGTCCGAATCGTCGCACTGCACCTGAAGGCCGGCGCCCTCAGAGTTGTTAGCCGCTACGGTGATCGCGGCGGTATCGCGGGCTTCCTGGAAATAGGGGAGCTTGCAGGCGCCGGCCAGCGCCGCGCTATCGGCCACATCCTGTGCTCGCTGCGCCGCCACGGTAAGGCGCCCGACGTCAACTACCAGGGCCGCCACCCCCAGCAGCACCACCAGCGCCACGACCACCCATGGCCCGATCACACCGCGATGCCCTTGGAGAGGCGAGACCCCGCTCCCGCCCGTATAGCCCTGATTTCTCCAACCGCCTGTCGTCCACATATTCAGCACCTCCCCCCCTGTTTACCGGCGCGGCTCCAGTAGGACAGACGCCCTCGTCTGTCCGGGCCCACTCTGGACAGACGCCCTCGTCTGTTC
>CAYYCI010000461.1:0-4098 GCA_964470215.1 uncultured Planctomycetota bacterium | reverse complement strand
CACCGCCGGCATGGACCGCCAAGAGAAAACCACCATGAACTACGCCCACGAAGCCGGAATGGAGGTCCACATCAAGGCCGGCATGAACGTCGTCATCGAGGCAGGGGTAAGCATCACGCTCAAGGCCGGCGCCTCCTTCATCACCATCGGGCCCGGCCCCATCTACATCTCGGGCACCCCGACCTTCATAAACAGCGGCGGCTCACCCGGCAGCGGCTCCGGCGCCTCGCCGGAGGCCCCGGAGGAAGCCGTTGAAGCGGCCACCGGCAAGCCGGGCGAGACCGACAAGGCGCCCAAGAAACCCAAGCCGCCCAAGCCGGCAACCTACAGCGCCCAGGCCAAGGTCCTCAAGCAGGCCGCCCAGGACGGAACCCCCTTCTGCGAGCAGTGCGCCGCGGCGGCGCAACAGCAGCAAGCCCAGACCCGCGCCAACTTGCTCAAGGCCCAGCACGATGCGGCCACGGGCGCCATCAAGAACATCAGGAGATAAGGCGGCTGCGCAAGGAGTTGGCCCGTGGAACAGGCCCAGGACGTGTTGATGCAGCACCTCTTTGGCAACCCCGAAATCAGGGTCTTCGCGCTCCTCGATGGCGCCTCGGTCGAGGGCCTCCTCGACCACCTCTACGAGGATGAGCCCGACTTCGTGTGTCTCTACCGCGGCCGCCTGGCCCCCGACATGGCCGAGGTCGCGCCATACCTGGTCGAGCTCAAGCCCGAGGAACCCTTCACCCGGTGGGTGCTCGAGAACTGCTGGGGCAAACACTGGGGCATCTTCGCCGCCTCGCCCGAGGGCATCAGGACCCTGCGCCAGCACTTCCGGCGATTCACAATGGTGCGCGACCCCGACGGCAAGTTCCTCTACTTCCGCTTCTACGACCCGCGGGTCCTGCGGGTGTTCCTGCCGACCTGCGAGGCGGCTGAACTGGCCGAGTTCTTCGGCCCGGTGCTCTTCTACGCCGCGGAGGACGAGGATGGCGCGCGGGTGGTCCGATTCCACCGCACGCCCGCCGGTCTCCAGACCGAGGAACTCGACCTGACCGGCGAACAACCGTGACCGACTTGGAGGCTTGAGAGAGAAATGTTCCCCGCAGCGAGGATTGGCGACCCGATCACCCACGACATGGCCATCCCTTGTGGGGTCATAGGTCCCCCGACCGGGCCGATGCCCACCGTCTTCATCGAGGGCATGCCTGCGGCGTTCGTCACCTGCACGTGCAATTGCACGGGGGCGATCTCGGGCGGTGTCGTTCACCCACCCATGCCGCCCATGGGGCCTCCGCCGCCGATCGTCAAGGGCTCAACGACCGTGATGATCTGTGGCATGCCAGCCGCGCGATGGGCGCCTGCGCCGGACATGGCCGCCTGTGGGGTGTTCCTGGGCCTTCCGCCGCTGGCCGCCACACGGACGACCCTCATCGGCGGCTGAAGGGGTTGTGAATGCCTGACTCCACACAGAGCCGCATGCGCGACGCACCCGTCGGCAGCCCGACCCAGCCGTGTCCCTACGCCCGGGTGGAGTTCAAGAACATTGACGAGGAGACGAAACAGGCGATCGAGGAGTTCGAGAAGGCCAACAAGCCCGGCGACCGCGGCTACTCGCTCAAGAACCTCGAACTCCAGGGCAAGACCTTCAGCGAGATTGACCGCGAACTCGCCGGCGAAGGCGGCTGGAAGAAAGACCCGGAAACCGGAAAACTCGTCTCGTCCGACGGCCAGTGGACCAAGACCGAAAGACTCACCACCGAAAACCCCGATGGCACCCCCTGCACACCCTATCGCCAGGTCTTCTACGAGAACCGCGATGGCGGGGTCGTCCGGGTCAAGCCCGATGGCATGCCCGACGCCCGCTTCGCCCACATGAAAAGGCCACACGCCTGCAAGTACGTCAAGAAAGACCCCGCAGGCGACACCTCCTTCGGCAACGAGGCATTCAAGGTCAACGGCGGCAACCCCATCCCCAAAACCCCCGCCCAGATCCAATTCCCGCCTGGCGTCCAGCCAGGAACCCCCGAGGCTGAGGACTGCATAGCGAAAAACTGGAAGACGCCTTCACACCAGCCGCTGAAAGCGGAAGCCGGAGAACGAGCGACATGATCGAATACTTCTGGATTCGACCCCGAGAAGGCGAGAGCCTTGACGTGGCGGAACTTGTGGCCACCCTCGAGGCACTCCCCACCGTCGTGGTCTTGCCCGGGGAGAGGTACTCGTTCTTGACACGCGAGCCTTTCCCCGAGAAGGTCCACGTGGTGTGTGCTTCCCCCCAGGCCGCCGAGAGGGTTCGCGACTGGACGGCGCAAGGGAAGCCCCTGGACCGATTCGTCGGCTCGATCGCCCACCTGGAGGTCGGCCCCGAGTTGATTCGCGTCTATCAGGCCGCCCCACGCGAGGTCATCGGCCAGGTCGAGGCGCTCTTGGTGCCAGTGCTCAAGGCGCGGCCCTTCCGCGCCTTCACCGAGGATGCCGAGATCACCGACCAGGTGGCTTCTCGCCCCGAGGCCCTCTTCGGGTTACCCGACGAGGAGGGTCAACCCTCCACCGAGCAAGCGGAGGGTAGCCAGGAATGCTGACCATCCGGCCTGAACAAATGGATGCGTTACGCCGTTACATGACCGAGCGCTTCGAGAGACGCCTCTTCGACCATATCCGGCGCACCTTCCCAACGGAATCCGAAGAATTGGGCGAGGAAGCCGCTCTGGAACTCGTCAGGACAGGGATCGCACGAGCGGCCAACTACGGCCTCGACACCGAGTACGACGCCGCACGGTTCGTCGTCCTGATGGTCGCGCGTTCCCCGGACTTCGACACCGAGACCCCGTGGGCGAGGGAGTTGCTCACAGACGAATCGCTACCACCGCGCGAGAGGTTGGACGCGGTGTGTCAGCGCGCCGAGGACGAATGGAGGATCGCACCGGAAAAATGGCCAGCCCTGGGCTGACACCACCCCAGGGCCAGGCCGCGAGCCGTTGACACGCGCGGGCCTGGGGCTATACTCTAGGAGATTAGCCCGCGGTGCGCGGGTGTTGACCCAGCCGGAAAGGTGACAAGCCGATGTGCAGCCCGGCCACCGGCCGTTCCTCGACGACTGTCCCAGGCGGCTACGTGGCCGTCCCGCTCTGCCCGGAGCAGGCGAAGGCCCCTGTGAGGCTGTGTGTCCTTGTGCGCAAGGAGCCCGACCCCGTGGGCGGGCACCTGGTGGTCCTGCGCGACCTGGTGGATGCCCGGGTCTACCTCGGCTGCCTGGCCGATGCCGCGGGAGTGGTCCACCGGTGGCTCGAGGTGTGGGTCCAGAGCCCTGACCATCTCCTCGAGACAGTCGCCGCCTACCGCGACCGTCTCTCGAACAAGTCCCTCGACGAGCGTTGGCGCCGCCAGGTCGCCGTCTTCGACCAGACCGACCCCGACGCCATCGTCCACGCCGGCTGGGAGACCGAGCACCCGCTCCCCATCTACCTCGACCTGGCGACCCTCGAGCCGGTCAATCCGGTTGACCCTGTGACCGAGGCCCACTGGCGGTTGTGTCAGGACGACGCGTTTCTGGACTCGAAGGGGCTGCCTCCCTTCTCGACCTCACTCCACCGCTATCTCTACCTGCCCGAGGAGGGCGAGAAGGGGATCCTGGTCCCCGCGACTCCGGACGCGCCCACTAACGAAAACACTCGCGACCCCGCCGACGCGCTGCGCGACTACCGCGAGATGGTTCCCCTGAACCCCTCGGGGGGCCTCATGCTCGTCAGGTGGTTCTCGCCGGTGGGCTACGAGGCTTTTGTCGAGGTCCTCAGCGGCGGCTCCTGGGAGGGCCTTCTCCACGGGCGGACGACCGTTCCCGCCGGGGTAACCCCCTACGAACTCAACGAGGCCGACCCCGCCTTGCCCCTCGGCGGGCGGCTCTTCCTCGGCCAACACGGCCGCTGGGGCAGGATCGTCGAGACCTTCCACCTCAAACTCCGCCTCCTGGCAGACGCGGTCGCCGCCGTGCGGGCGGTCGTCGAGGCCCACCAGAGACCCCTGCTGAACCTGGGGGCCGAAAGTTTCCAGATCGAACTGGGCCGCCCGGGAGAGGGCCTGCCGTTCCTGTGGACCGCCCGATGCGTCCTGGCC
>CAYYCI010000460.1:0-4099 GCA_964470215.1 uncultured Planctomycetota bacterium | reverse complement strand
TTCGCGGCGAGCGTCCGCCGGCTCAAGCCCCCGGAGCCCTACAAGGCCAAGGGCATCCGCTACGAGGGCGAGGAAATCCACAGGAAGGCCGGCAAGGCGTTCGCCGGGCAGGAGTAGCGCTGAGGTGAAGAGCCGCAAGGCCAAGGTTCTCAGGCGGCTGCGCAGACACCGCCGCGTGCGGAAGAAGGTCTTCGGCACGCCCGAGCGTGCGCGGCTGTGTGTCTTCCGCAGCCTCCGCCACATCTACGCCCAGGTCATAGACGACACCCGCGGGCGCATCCTGGCGGCCGCCTCGACCCTCACCCCCAGCATTCGCGAGGCCTGTCGCCAGGCCAAGAAGACTGACGCCGCGGCCCTCGTCGGCGTGGAATTGGCCCGCAGGGCGTTAGCCGCCGGGGTCAAGAAGGTCGCCTTCGACCGCGGTGGCTTCGCCTACCACGGCCGGGTGAAGGCGCTCGCCGAGGCAGCCAGAAAAGGCGGCCTGGAGTTCTGAGGCAACCACTGGAGGTTAGTCCCCTTGCCGGAAGAACAGCAGCGAGAAGGCGAACGAGAACTCGTCGAAACCGTCGTGAAAATCTACCGCTGCGCCACCGTGGTCCGCGGCGGCCGGCGGTTTAGTTTCTCGGCCCTCGTGGTCGTCGGCGACTGCGCGGGTCGGGTCGGATACGGCTACGGCAAGGCCAACGAGGTGCCGCCCGCAGTTGAAAAGGCCCTCAGCATCGCCAGGCGCAACATGGTGACCGTCCCTCTCAGCGGCTCGACCATCCCCCACGCGGCCACAGGCCAGTTTGGCTCCACAAGAGTCTTCTTGCGGCCCGCCGGGCCGGGCACGGGCGTGATCGCGGGGGCGGCCGTCCGCGCGGTCGTCGAGGCCGCTGGGGTCAAGGATGTGTTGACGAAAGTCTTCGGCTCGCGCAACATGAAGAACGTCGTCAAGGCCACAATGGACGCTCTGGGCCAGTTGCGCAGCCGCGAGCAGATCGAACGCCTTCGAGGAGTGACCATAGAATGATGCTCCACGAGGCCGTCGCGCGGCGTGAGCCGAGGCGGCGGCGCACCCGCCGCGGCAGAGGCCGCGCTTCGGGCAAGGGCAAGACCTGTGGCTTCGGCCACAACGGCCAGCGCGCGCGCTCCGGCGACCGCGGCCCCGGTCTCTACGAGGGGGGCCAGATGCCGCTCTTCCGCCGGCTCCCCAAGCGCGGTTTCAATAACAAGCGCTTCGCTACCAGATACGCCGTCGTCAACGTCGAAGACCTCAATGCCTTCGACGATGGCCAGGAAGTGACCCCGGCAATCCTGGCCGAGCGGGGAGTGGTCAAGAACCTCCTCGACGGGGTGAAAGTCCTCGGCAATGGCCAGTTGAAGCGTCGGCTGACCGTCAAGGCCCACCGCTTCAGCGCCTCGGCGATTGCCAAAATCGAGGCGGCCGGCGGCTCGGCGGAGCGCATCGGCGGATAGTACCCCGCCACCGGGAACGCTCAGGAGTGGGAGCTTGCTCCGCACCTTTGCAAACGTCTTCCGAGTGCCCGACCTGCGGCGACGGGTCCTCCTGACCCTCCTGATGATCGCTATCTTCCGTGTGGGGACATATGTGCCGCTCCCCGGGGTGAACACCGCGGCGGTCAAGAAGGTCGTGGACCGATTCCGCGAGGGCCAACGCGGCACCGTGGCCAGCCGGGCCATGAACCTCATTGACCTGTTCACCGGGGGCGCGCTGGGGCGCTGCACCGTCTTCGCGCTCGGGATCATGCCCTACATCAGCGCCTCGATCATCTTCCAGCTCCTCGCTACGGTTATCAAGCCCCTCGAGGAACTCCAGCGCGAGGGCGAAGCGGGCCGAAAGAAAATCAACCAGTACACCCGCTACGCCACTGTGGGGCTGTGCATGGTCCAGTCCCTGTTCATGTCCTCGTGGATCGAGCGCGCGCCTTTCGGGGTCCAATTGGTTTCGCCCTCGCTGGCCGCCGGCATCCGGTTCGAACTCTCGTGTATGCTCGCACTGACCGCCGGGAGCGTCTTCCTGATGTGGCTGGGCGAGACCCTGACCGAACACGGCATCGGCAATGGCATCTCGGTGCTCATCATGGCCGGGATCATAGACAGAATACCCGGGGCCGTCCGCCACCTGTGGAAGCGGGTGGACTGGTCACAGCCATTCCGCCCGGCCAGCGGGAACATGAACGTCCTCATGCTCGTTTTCTTCTTTGCCATGTACTTCGGGATAGTCGTCGCAGTGGTGGTGATCACCCAGGGGCAGCGGCGGGTGACCATCCAGCAGGCCAAACACACCCGCGGCCACCGCGTCTATGGTGGCCAGCGCCACTATATGCCCCTGCGAGTGAACCAGGCGGGCGTGATCCCGATCATCTTCGCCAGTTCGCTGCTGAGTTTTCCGAACATGATCTTCGGTTCCCTGAGCGCAAGATGGGCGGCCTTCGCCCCTCTGGCCGACGCTTTCACCGTCGGCTCGTTCACCTACACGTTCGTCTATGCTCTTCTTATCGTCTTCTTCTGCTACTTCTGGACCGCGGTGGTCTTCAACCCACTGAAAATGGCCGACGAGATGAAGCAGTATGGACACTTCGTCCCCGGCATCCGCCCCGGGAAGATGACCGCTCAGTACCTCGAGCGGCTCATGACCCGCATCACCCTCGCCGGCTCGGCCTTCCTGGCAATCATCGCCATTCTCCCGCAACTGATCCAGAAGGAGTTCGAGGTGGGCTACACGGTGGCTTATCTCTACGGTGGGACGAGCCTGTTGATCGTGGTGGGGGTGGCGCTCGAGCTGGTCCAGAAGATCGAGGCGCACCTGATGATGCGCCACTACGAGGGCTTCATGCGACGCGGGCGTATCCGCAGCAGGAGTGGCCGATGATCGTGGTTTTCCTCGGGCCGCCCGGCGCGGGCAAGGGCACCCAGGCCACCGGGCAGGCCGAAAGGCTCAATCTGCGCTACATTGCCACCGGAGACGAACTCCGCGCGGCCATTGCCGCCGCCACCCCGCTCGGCAAGAAGGCCGCGCAGTTCGTCGAAAGCGGCCGCCTCGTCCCCGACGACCTGATAATCGAACTCGTCGGCGAACTCCTCGCCCAGAGCGCCGGGCGCTACCGCGGCGTCCTCTTCGATGGCTTCCCACGAACCATCGCTCAGGCCGAGGCCCTCGACCAACTCCTCGCCGAGCGAAAAACGGCGATAGACATCGTTCTCTACTTCGACGCATCGCCAGAGGTCATCGTCGCCAGGCTCTCGGGCCGGCGGGTGTGTCGGGCCTGTGGGGCGACATACCACCTCGACCATCTCCCGCCCAGGCGCGAGGGCGTGTGCGACCGTTGTGGTGGCGAACTCTACCAGCGCCAGGACGACCAGCCGGAGACCGTCCGCGAGCGCCTGCGGGTCTATGAGGACCAGACCGCCGAACTCCTCGACTACTACCGTCGGGGCAACCTCCTGGTGCGAGTGGACGCTGACCAGTCAATCGAGGAGGTCCGCGCGGCGGTCGAGGCGGCGCTCGACGCACTGGAAGCGGGCAGCGGGTAGGGCACAGCCGTGGTGACGCTGAAGTCCGAGCACGAACTGAGCAGGATCAGGGTTGCCTGTGGCATAGTCGCCGACGCGCTGGAGATGGTCAGGAAACTGGCTAAGCCGGGCGTGACGACGGCTTACCTTGACAAGGAGGCCGAAAAGCGGATAATAGAGGCCGGCGCCAGGCCGGCGTTCAAGGGCTACGGCGGCACGCGCAAGCGGCCGCCGTTTCCTGCGAGTATCTGCACCTCGCTCAACGAGGAGGTCGTCCACGGAATCCCCGACGACCGCCGGTTGCGCGAGGGCGACTTGTTGAGCGTGGACTGTGGCGCCTGCTACGAGGGCTACTACGGGGATGGGGCCATCACGCTCCCCATCGGAGATGTCTCCGAGCAGGCCAGGCGCCTGATGGTCGCTTGTCGGGAAGCCCTCGAGATGGCTATCGCGAAGTTGAAGCCGGGCGTGGCCCTCAGCGAGGTAAGTCGCACGATACAGAACCACGTCGAAAGTCGCGGCTTCGGGGTCGTCCGCGAACTGGTCGGCCACGGCATCGGCAGAGCCCTGTGGGAAGAGCCCC
>CAYYCI010000459.1:0-4103 GCA_964470215.1 uncultured Planctomycetota bacterium | reverse complement strand
CCCGAGAGAGAAAAATCGCCCTCTGGAGCCCTCGAGAAGCCTCCTGCGGTGCTCCCGCAAACACATCCCCACCCCCCGGGTGGCACCGCTGACCCTCAGAGCGCCCCAAACACACCCCGTCCCCCCTGAGGGATCCCACTCCCCGAACTCTTACCGAACGATTAGAGTTGGTTCCGAAGCGTTGATTTCTGGCGAAGCCGGACCTACGATGGAGGATGGCTCAGCGCGAAAGGAGCAGCGCCATGTTCAGGGGCAAGCGGGTGATGGTGGTGGGGGGCACAGGCAAGATCGGCAAACACCTGGTGCCGAGGCTCGCCGGGTCAGGCAACGAGGTCCACGTCATCGCGCGCTTCCGCGAGCCGGGTCAGCGCGAGAGCCTCGAGGCGCTCGGCGTCACGTGTTACGCCACGGACGTCGCCCGCCCCGACGCCTTCGAGGGGATTCCCCGCGACTACGAAGTGGTCTTCCACCTGGCGGCGTTGAAATTCGGCTCGGAGGGCGACCTTGAGGCCACGGTGGAGATCAACGTGAGGGCGGTGGGGCGGGCAATGGAACACTTCGCCTCGACCGGTGCATTCCTCTTCGCCTCGTCAGGGAACGTTTACGCCGACGCGGCCGAACCATCCGACGAGGCGACCCCGCCCCGCCCCCCCAGCATCTACGCCATGAGCCGCCTGGGCGGGGAATGGATGGTGGACTACTTCAGCCGGCGGAATTCGACCCCGGCTGTGATCCAGCGCATCTTCTACGGCTACCACGAGGAGTTCGGGGTGCCGACCGACATCGCGCGCCAGATTCGCGACGGGGAGCCGATTGACCTGACGACCGAGTTGGTCAATTGCATCTGGCTCGACGATCTTCTCGACGCGATGCTCGCCAGTTGGCGCGTGGCGAGTGTCCCGCCGAAGATTCTCAACCTGACCAGTCCCGAGACCTACTCCGTCCGTCAGATGGCCGAGCGGCTGGGCGAGTTGATGGGCATCGAGCCTCGTTTCAAGGGCGAGCCGAAGGGCGCTTCGCTCATCGGCGACGCCGGCGAGATGGTCCGCCTTCTGGGCGGGCCGAAGGTCTCGCTGGCGGAGGGCCTCAGGCGCGTCGCGCGCTCGGTCCTCGCCCGCGAACACCCGCTCGACCACCCGACCCAATGGGAGAAGCGGGACGGATTCAATTAGGCCGCGAAACTCCAAGAACGCATTCGCGTGGCACACACGGTCGGGTTCACCTGATTGTGCCCATTGCCCTCCGCGGCCACGTTGTCCGTGCGAGTCCGTGTCCGTCCGTATTCCGAAAACAGGAATCTCCTTGCGCCGCGGTCTCTATTGGCATATGATAGGCGGCGATTCGCGGTGGTGCGCTTGGTAGGAGGCCAGTGATGGTCAGGCAGCGGAAGGTCAAACTGGGGTTCATCGCGGCCAACCGGGGCTTCTTTTCCGACGCTCTGGCCGCCAAGATGCGCAAGGAGACCATCAAGGTGCTCCGCGAGGCCGGCGCCACGGTCGTGGTGCCGTCCTCGAAGGACACCAAGATCGGCTGCGTCGAGACCCTCGACGAGGCGATCAAGGTCGGCCGCATGTTCCGCGAAAGCCAGGTCGAGGGGATCGTCGTCTCGGCCGTCAACTTCGGCGACGAGCAAGGAGTCGCCATCACCATCAAGGAGTCGGGCCTCGAGGTCCCTGTCCTGATCGTCGGCTGTCAGGAGGAAGAGGTCCTCACGCCCCAGACCGAGCGGCGGGATAGTTTCTGCGGCCTGCTGAGCATCGGCGAGGCGCTGCGCCAACTGGGCGTGGCCTACTCGGTGCCGGAGGTTCCCATCTGCTTCCCGACCGACGAGAGTTTCCGCTCCACGGTCGAGCGTTTCATCGCTGTCTGCCGGGTCGTCAACGGCATCCGCAAGGCGCGCTACGGCCAGGTGGGCGCTCGCCCCGACGCCTTCTGGACCTGTCGCTACAACGAGAAGGCGCTACAGAGGCTCGGCGTCACGTCGGTCACCCTGGACCTCTCGGAGGTGATCGCCAAGGTCAACGCCATGCCGACCAACGCCGCGGTCAAGCGGGTCGTGGCCGACATGAAGAAGACCCTCGACACCTCGGCGGTGGACGACGAGATAGTGGCCAGGATCGCCAAACTGGAGATAGCCCTCAACGACTTCGTCCGCGAGGCGAAACTCGACGGCCTGGCCATCCAGTGTTGGACGAGCATGCAGGAGAATCTGGGACTGTGCCCTTGCTGCACCATGGGCCGCCTTGACGACCGCGGGGTGCCCTCGGCGTGTGAGGCCGACATCATGGGCACTCTCTCGATGCACGCTCTCCAGTTGGCCTCTGGCGGCCCTAGTTGCCTGGCCGACTTGAACAACCTCCACAACGAGGACCCCGAACTGGTCAATTGCTGGCACTGCGGGGTCTTCCCCCACAGTTGGGCTAAGACGCAGCCGCGCCTGGGCTGCCACGAGATCGTCGCTGGCACGGTCGGGCGCGACCGCGCGATGGGCGTTGTCGAGTTCGTCATGCAGGA
The DNA here is from genome assembly GCA_964470215.1 of uncultured Planctomycetota bacterium. Lineage (GTDB taxonomy): Bacteria > Planctomycetota > PUPC01 > DSUN01 > DSUN01 > CAYYCI01. The sequence continues at coordinate 1,589 of CAYYCI010000459.1, read as the reverse complement.
CGGCCCGGTAACCCTGTGCCGCGCCACCCAGGACAATGACGGCAACTTCAAGGGGGCGCTGATCCAGGGGGTCGTCGAGCCGAACCCCGCCGAGACCTTCGGGGCCTATGGCTGGGTCCGCCTGCCCGACTTCCAGCGGTTCTATCGCCTCGTGCTCCTGCGCCACTTCCCACACCACGTCGCCATGACCCGCGACCACGTTGGCAACGTCCTCTGGGAGGCCCTTGGCAACTACCTGGGCTTCAAGACCTTCACGGCCAACAACACCACTGGCGAGTGGACGCCTGAACTGCCATTCCCGGCCTAGCGCCGCGCGGCTCGTCTGCGATGGCTGGTCGCCGCGCTCTCGGTTCCGTCATGGCAATCGCGGTGGGGGCGTGATCCTGGCCGCCAGTCGCGTCCTTACCGCCTGGCGAGGTGTTTGAGGGCCTTTGCGCCGATGTCGCTGCGGCAGTACGCGCCCTGGAAGGTTATCCGCCGCACCGCCTCGTAGGCCCGCTCGATTGCTGCGGGGATATCCTGCCCCTTGGCCGTCACCCCGAGGACCCGGCCGCCGGCCGTCACGACCTGGCCGTCGGCGAGCGCGGTCCCGGCGTGGAAGACCATCACGTCGTCCATCTTTGCCACCTGGTCGAGGCCGCTTATCGGTTTCCCCTTCTGGTATGCGCCGGGGTATCCCCCGGAGGCCATGACCACGCAGACCGCCGGCCTGGGGTCCCACTCGAGGTTGGCGTCCTGGAGGTTGCCTGCGGCGATGGCGCGCAGGACGGGCACGATGTCGCTGTTGAGCCGGAAGAGGATCGGCTGGGTCTCCGGGTCGCCGAAACGCACGTTGAACTCCAGGACCTTCGGGCCGTCGTCGGTCAGCATCAGCCCGGCGTACACCACCCCCCGGTAGGGGCGATCCTCGGCGTTCATGGCGTGGACGATCGGGATGAGTATCTCGCGTTCGATCCTCTCGTACTGGTGCTTCGTGATCACCGGCGCCGGGGAATAGGCCCCCATGCCGCCGGTGTTCGGGCCGCGGTCTCCGTCGTAAACCGGCTTGTGGTCCTGGGAACTGGGCAGGGGCACGATGGTTCGGCCGTCGGTCAATGCCAGGATCGAGGCCTCCTCGCCCACCAGACATTCCTCGATGACGACCCGACTCCCCGCCTCGCCGAAGACCTTCTCCTTCATCATGCGGTTGATCGCCTCGAAGGCCTCCTGTGGGGTGTGGCAGACGGTTACCCCCTTGCCTGCGGCGAGGCCGTCGGCCTTGACCACGAGGGGGAAATCGGCGCGGCGGATGTGGTCCTCGGCCGCGTCGACGGTCTCGAAGACATCGTAGTGGGCGGTGGGGATTGCGTGTTTGCGCATGATGTGCTTGGCGAAGACCTTGCTGCCCTCGAGTTCGGCGGCCCGCTGGCTCGGCCCGAAGATCGGCAGGCCGTGGGCCTCGAAGCGGTCCGCGATCCCCGCGACCAGCGGCGCCTCCGGCCCGACCACCGTCAGGTCCACCCCCTCGCGTTCGGCGAACTTCGCCAGGCCCATAACCTCGTCGGCCGGGATGTCCACGTTCTCGGCTATCTGGGCCGTCCCGGCGTTTC
>CAYYCI010000458.1:0-4108 GCA_964470215.1 uncultured Planctomycetota bacterium | reverse complement strand
TTCTCGCCTGCATTGGAAACCCACGGTGCACAAAAGCGTGCCAAAGCCCACAGCCTCGGCCCCCTCCAAGACCACGCGCGGGTTTCCTTCATACTCTCAGGCTTTCCATGCCCCTTGTCCGATTCTGGTGGCACAGGCTTTCCAGCCTGTGGCGGACGCGGGGCGAGACGCCCCGCCTACATGCGCCGGCGCCACAAAGGTGATCGGTTGTAGGCGGCTCGTCTCGGCCCGCGAGGCCCAGGGCAAAGAGGCCCAGCCCCCCAGCGGACCACGGCGCTCTTACTGCCACGCCTGCCAAGGTCAACTCATCAAGAGGCCGCATCGCGTCTGCGGCGGCCCCGGGATTTCCGCGTGGAGGTTTGCACACCCTACTTGGTGGCACAGGTTTTCCAACTTGTGCCTTGGGGCGACCGACCGCCCCTACCTTTTCGCCAGGATCAGCCTGGCGCGTCGGACGGAGAACGAGTCGTTGCCGGAGAAAACCAGGTAGAGGGTCTTGCCGTCCCGGCTCATCCACTTCGGGGGGAAACTCGATGTCTCGCCCGGCCCAACGTCCCACCGCTCGGCATAGAGGACAGTCGTCCACGGCCCCCAGGGCTCGGGGGCATCGAAGATGGCCAGGCCGCCCCGAAACCGCGTGTCCCCGCCGGGCAGGGTCTGGCACCACAGGTAGCGACGAATGCCCGCGTCGTAGGAAATGCCCGAACGATAGCATTTCCCCGGGTTGGTGAAGACCGGCTGGCGGTGGGCGATGTCCTTCGTCCATTTCGGCTTTCCCGCCTTGTCGAGGCCGGCGAAGAACTCGTAGGCCGCGCGGTCGGCTATCTTCTCCTTCGCCACCCGAGCGAGCACCATGTGGTCGGCCGGCTGGTACGCCGAGGGGCTGTCGTGGGAATAGATGTAGACGAAGCCGTCGCGGGCGCCGGAGTAGTTCTTGCCGAACTGGAGGAAGGTCGGATAGCCGAACGTGGCGGTGAACTTCCAGTCGGCCCACGTCCAGGTCCGGCCGTGGTCTTCGGACCAGGCGAGTTGAGAGGAGCGGCCGTTGTTGTCGGCATTCCGCGCCCACATGTAGAGGACGCCGCCGACCATCAGCATCCCGCTGGCCTTCTTGCCCCGAGGGCCGCCGCCGAGTTGTTCGCCGGAGGCCGAGCGGATGTTGACGCCGTTGATGCGAGGGGGGGCGCCGAGGATTCTGGCAAGCCCGAGGCTGAGTTTTCGCTCGACGCGCGGCTCGAAGCCCCAGCCATCGCCATACGCTGCGTAGAGGGCGTCGTCGTCGCCCCAGGTCAGGGGCCAGTTGTCGCTGCCTTTGGCCAGGCGGATGATCTTCTCCGGCGGATCCCACTCGATCCGCTCGATGACCGGACTGGGTGGATACGGCAGACGCCTGTCGGTCGCCGCGGCGCAGATCGGGCCGAGGAAGGGCAGAAGCTTCTCGTAATGGCCGCTCCAGTCCCCCACGAACGACCGCCCCGCCCGGGAGACCACGATGTCGAGGCTCGGAATGACCACGATGAGGCTGTCGTAGAGGCCCCAACTCCAGAAGGCGTCGCGCGGCACCCCCGAGAGAGTGCCGTCGGAGTTGTTCCACCATAGAAGCCCGTAGTGGTTCGAGGCAGCGCCGTAGCGCTTGGGGTCGAGCACAGGGAGGCCGCGGAGGGGCTTGGGCGTGGTGGCGCAGGCGTGGACGAATCCGGCGGGCAAGAGTCGCCTGTCGCGCCACCGCCCTTCCCGCAGCATCAGGAGGCCGATCCGCGCCATGGCATCCACGTTCGCGCTCACCCCCGAGCCGAACTCTCGCCTCGGGATGCCCTCGATGAGACGCGGGCGGTAGGCGTTGTTCCGCCAGGTCAGGTCCGATGGTTCGATGCCGACGGGGGCGAAGACCCGCTCGAAGAGCAGGTCGCGCAGGTCCCGGCGATAGAGCAGCGTCAGGCACTCGGCCAGCCAGTTCGGGCCGCTGTCGCTATACGACCACCGCGTGCCCGGCTCGAAGAGGACTTTCGCCGTTCCGCCCGGCTTGGCGAAGCCGGCGGTCTGGGTGGCCAGGTGGAACAGGGTCATCTTCTTGAGCCAGTCGTAGGGCGCGTTGGCGTCCTTGCCCTTCCCGAGGGCAGGATGAAAGCGCACGGCTGGTTCGTGGAGACTGTGGACCTTGCCGTCGAGGAGCGCCAGGCCGAGGGCGAGTGAGCCGATGGACTTTGTTGTGGACTTCAGGTCGTAGCGCCGCTTCGTGTCGCCCCATGCCATGACGAGGCGGCCGTGGCGAATGATCATCCCGGAGCCATCGCCCTCGAGGGCGTAGCCGCGCGCCTTGCGAAGCATCGCCTCCTCGAGGCCGACCTGGGCCGGAGTGGCGCGAGGCCACTCGCGGCCAGGCCAGACCTCGCCCGGCTCCCACCCGCTTTTCTCCTGGGTTGCCTTTGGTGGGACGCGGGGCGAGGGCGCCCCGCCTACAGAGGTACCATGCGGTGGCACAGGCTTTCCAGCCTGTGCTCCCCCGACCGCTTTGACGACGAGGCCGAGCGCCTTGTCCTCCATCTCGCGTCCTCGGATGCGGGTGTCGTTCCAACTCAGCACGATGTCGAGGGAGGGGATGACGATCATCGCCCGCTTGCCGCCGTGGCCGAAGCAGCCATAGGCGTCGTGGGGCACTCTCGGCCAATGGCGGCGGCCCTCGCGGTCAACCCCGTTCGTCCACCAGAGCCAACTGTAACTGCCCAGGTGGTCGCACTGGTTGTCTGGGATTCGGGTCGAGCCGATGGAGCGCTGGCCGGGGATCATCTCGGCCGCCTTCCCCTTCGCCCGGGGGATGGAGTTGGGCAGAGGGCTCGAGACGGCCATTCGCGCGTGGTCGCGGCTGAGGAGTTGCTTGCCGCGCCAGTTGCCCTCGTGGAGGTATAGCAGGCCGAAGCGGCAGAAGTCGCGCGGAGAAACGCCGACGCGTCCCGCCCGGTTCTTCTTGCCGAAGGCCATGAAGGTCGGCCTGTCCTGGCATTGGAGGATGTCGGTCAGGAGGGGATGCACGACCTTCTCATCAACGGTGTCGTAGGTGACGCCGTAGACCTTCAGGAAGAGGAGGTCCCAGAAGAGGGCCATCTGCCAGTCGTTATAGTCGAAGGCCGTCCCGGGGCGTTCGGCGATGCCGTAGCAGGAGATTTGGTTGGCGAGGTGCCGCCAGGTGATCTGGCGGTCCTTGTAACCGAGAGCCTTGTTTATGGTCCCGAGGCGCGGCTCGTACTTGACCACCTTCTCGTCCAGGCTGGGGATTTTGCCCAACTCGAGGGCCTTGAAGAGGAAGTGGCTGTACCAGGGCTTGCAGGCCGAGGCCACGTCGCCGCGGCGGGTGTGGTCGCCCCAGGCGAAGACCATGTAGCCGTGGCGGGTGACGCATCCCCTGCCGCCGGCATACTTCGCCAGTTCCTGGAGCCTGGCGGCATCCAGGCCGACCTCGTGCGGCTTCCTCCACTGCCACACCTTGCCGGGGAAGACAGTGGCGGCGAGAGCCGGGCACGCAGCGACACAGGCCACCAGGAACAAGACTCGGTGCGCCATTTTCCACACTCCTCATCTCGTCAACGGCTGTGGTTTCCAGCGGAGGATGCCGCGGTCGTCCATTGGCACGAGCCTGGGGATCGGCGGGGTAGGGCGAGCGGTCTTCGTCCGGGGAAGGATGCGCCCGTCCACGGTGACATTCTCGGCCTTGCCGACCTGGACTTTCGTGAACTTCACGGCCGGCGGCATCTCGAACTCGTTGGCCTCGACGACGATATTGTTGGGCATGCAACCCTCTACCGGGATGTTGTTGTGTCTGCCATATGCGATGGAGATGGCGACGAGTGGGCGGAAGGTGGTTCTTGTGCGGAGGTTTCGGAAGAGGTTCGCGCGGATGATGCCGGAGCCGTCGCGGATGCCCACGCCGTGGCGCAGGTTCTCGAAAAGGTTGTGCTCCACCACGAAGGTGCCGTCCATTCCGGGATGGGTGTCCACGGCGCACAGTTCGTAGGGCGAGAGGTCGTTGGAGCCGACGCGGTTGTGGACGAATTCCCAGTGGGTTCTCCTGAAGCCTGGTTTGTGGACGTATCGGCCCAGGCGCTTCGGGCTG
>CAYYCI010000457.1:0-4109 GCA_964470215.1 uncultured Planctomycetota bacterium | reverse complement strand
AAGCCCACACGCCCCGGCGCGCTGCCCTCCCGGGTTTCCTCATAGATGTGCCACCAAATCGGCCCTTCTCCACGGCTTCTCCGCGGTCTCCGCGGTGATCGCTCGCCGGGCGTTCTATGCGGTAAAGGTGGGTCTTGGTGCGCAGGAAGAGCGCGCGGCCCGAGACCGCGGGTGACGCCATGCAGCCTGCCTCGAGGCGGTTGGTCGCCAGGAGTTGGAACTTCCTGCCCGGCTTGACCACGAAGGTTTTGCCCTGCTGGTTGCAGAAATAGAGCATCCCGTCGGCGTAAACGGGCGAGGCGATGAAATTGCCCGGCAAGCGTGCCCGCCACACCTCCCGGCCGCTTGCCACCTCGAGGCAGGTGAGGGTGCCGGCGTCGTTGACCACGTAGAGGAGGTCTCCGACGGCGATCGGCGACGGGGTGCGGGGTGAGCCGGCCCTGGCTTTCCAGGCCACGTGGGTGTTGGTCACGTCGCCGCGCCCCGTGGGGCGGACGGCCCAGAGTTCCGGTCTGCCCAGTCCGGTGCAGAAGATGACCAGCCCGCCGGCAAAGACCGGACGCAGGACCGCGGTGTGGGCCGTGTGGCGGACCTTCCAGAGTTCCTTCCCGGTGCGCGGGTGGTATGCGAACGCACACTTCGACCCGGGGCTTATCATCTGGTGGCGGCCGGCGACCTCGACGAAGATAGGGGTGGAGAATGCCTTGCGGAAGTCGCCTTCGCGCTTGGGCCGCCCACTGGCATCCAGGTCGTTCCAGACCGTTGTGCGGTTCGTCTTCCAGACCGTGCGCCCGGTCTTCTTGTCGAGCGCGGCGAGGTATTGGACGTCCACTCCGTCGAAGGTGAGCACCACGAGGTCCTCGAAGAGGACGACCGAGGAGCCAGGCCCGCGGTAGTGGCGACACGGCAGGTTGTCGCGTCGCCAGAGGACCTTGAAGGTGGCGGTGTCGAGACACGCCGTGCCATAACTGCCGAAGTGGACGTACGCCCGCCCCGGCTCGATGGCCGGCGAAGGCGAAGCATAGCAATTGACGTTGTTGCCGAGAGGCTCCGGCCTCTCGCAGTGGAAGAGCCGCTCGTTGAAGAGAACCCGCCCTGTCTCGGCATCCACACACACGGCGAAGAACTCGCGGCCGTCGGCCGTCGCAGTCGTCAGCCACACCTGGCCGCCGAGCACGACCGGGGTTGACCAGCCGCGGTGTGGGATTGGGGTCTTCCACCGGATGTTCTCGGCCTCGCTCCAACGGATGGGCAGGCCGGCGGGGTCATCGGCGTCGGTGGCGTGGCCGTTGCCGTGAGGGCCGCGGAATTCCGGCCAGTCAGCCACCGCCTGCCCGGTCAGGACGAGCGCCAAGGCGAAGGACAACGAAAGGGTCGAGCGCATCAGGACCTGGTCACTTTCCGGTCCAACACTGGACTTCGCCGGCCTGGTTCGAGAGGAAGAGCCTGCCGGCCGCTGCGGCCATGCCGTCCCAGACGACGGGGGATTGGAGTTTGTGTTGAGCGACGATGGTGCCGTCGCTCGCCGCGACGACCAACAGGGCGCCGCCGAGGCGACCTTCGTAGGCCGCGTGGGGGTCGTCGCGCGGGATTTCCACGGGCGTGACCCCCAGGTAGAGCCTCTCGCCGGCTTTGATCATCGCTCTCGGTCGGAACGGGAAGTCTTTCTGCCAGCGGTTCTTGGGGGCGGTGCCCTTGGGGACGCGGCGGAAGTCGGGAAGCGGTTTCTCGTTGGGGTCGAATGGCTTGTTGGCCCGCGCGAGGAGGTAGTATCTGCCGTTGGCGTCGCCCTTCCTGCGGGCTGCCCAGAGGGCATCGTCGGTGAAGGCGATCAAGACACCCGCAGGGACGGCCATGCCCGGGTTCCACCTTCCCGGCCGGTTCGCGATCCAGGAATAGGCCACTGCCACGCGGCTGAAGTCCCCCGTGCCGAGAACCCAATGCGAGCGGTGGTTCTCGGTAGGGTCGAGGAGGCTCGAGGTCGAGAAGAGGTGGCGGGTCATCACGTCGTGGCGGCGGAGGTCCGGGCCGAAGCGGACGTGGTGGAGGAAGACGTTCGTGCCGTCGCTGACCAGCACGTCGGAGACCGAACCTCCGGCCATCGAGAACGAGTCGCTGCGGTCGGGCTGGAGGAAGGTCTTGTAGTCCGTGGTGTTCTGCGCCACGCGGGTGCGGTATTCGGGCTTGGCTTTGTCCTTGCCCTCTCGGAAAGTCGGATAGCGGCTCGCGAAGCGGTTGCGATAGATGACCCTGCCAGTGGCCGGGTCGAGGCCGTAGAGGGTGATCCCGCCGTCGAGCCAGGTCGAGCGGCCAGCCGAGAAGTAGGCCACGCCACCGAGGACCAGGACGCTGCCGTGGACGGGCCAGAGCGACTCGATGCGGTCCCGTGCCACGGTCCTCAGGTCGGCGGGTGCGGCGAAGAAACGCCAGACCAGCGTCCCATCATCGAGTCTCAGGCAATAGACCCAACCATCGGCGCTGCCGAACAGGGCGAGGCCGTTGTGGACGGCAGGCGGGGAGTCCACGCGGCTGCTCGCCGAGAAGCGCCAGAGGACCTTGCCGCTCGCGGCGTCGAGCGCGTGGATGCTCCCTTCGTCCACCGCCGCCACCAGCACTTTGCCGTTGGCGACGACCGGCTGGGAGAGTCTGCCGCCGATGCGCTGCCGCCACCTCCGCCCGAGTTTGGCCGGCAGGCCACGGGAGGCCACGCCGCTGCGGAGCGGGTCGTGGCGGAACTGCGGCCAGTCCTGTGGCCCTGGGGGTGTCGCTCGGACCTTACCATAGGCCGGCCCCTTGACCAGCCTGTCATCGGGTTTCACCAGGCGGCTCGCAACCTGCGGCTGGCTGGCGGCCAGTGCCCAGAAGCCTTTGAGGAGCGACTCCATGTAGCACCCGCAGGAATGTGGAGGGGTGTAGATGAGGCCGTTGGCCGGCATGATGCCATACTGGCAGGTGCCGCGGACCCAGTTGTTGCGCGAGTGGTTGTTCCCCACGAGGTCCATTAGTTCCACCCCGCGCTTGCCCGTGATGATGTAGCGGGTGGTGGCCTTCTCGCGGTAGCAGCGGTGGTGGTGGCCGGCGGTCTGGAGGTCAACGAGGATGGAGTTCCTGGCGACGACCTTGCCGGTGCGCAGGTCGCGGGCCTCGTTGAAATCGCTGGTGGGCGGCGGGGCGACGGAATCGCTAGGGTGGTTCCCTTGCCACACCCGGCCGTTTATGACGAAGACATCGAGCGGGGCGTGGAAGCCGCCGCCGGCCCGACACTCCCACAGTTTCTTCCCTGTGTCGGTCCGCATTGCGACCAACTTGCCGCCCAACTTCGCCAGGACCACGCCATCGGCGACGACCAGGACATTCGTCCCGTAGCCCGGAATCCTCCGCCTGCGGCCCGACTTGCCGCTCGGGGCCGCTGGGGCGGGCCGTGAAGTCCACAAAGGCTTCCCGGAGCGGAGATCGAGGCACGCGACGCTCTCCCCGATTTGGACATAGGCCCTCCGGCCGTCGGAGGCGAGGGTCTCGGGCCTGACGGGCTTGTCCTCCGGCGCGGACCACCGCCAGATCTTCTTGCCGCTCCGAACACCAATGGCCACGATCCGCTTTTTCCTGGGGGCCCTGAAGAGGGCGCTGAATGCCGGATGGGCCCTGGCATGGTCGGGGACCGGAGTGCTGCACAGGGCCAGGAGGGTGTCGCCTGCGAGGATGATCTCCTCGACACCCTTGGTTTCGGCATAGGTGGCGACGCTCCTGCCGGTCGCGGCGTCAATCGCCGAGACCGGCTCGCCGAGGCCCAGGGGCGCATAGACCCGCTCGGCGGAAGCGACCAGCAACCTGGTGACCTGAGGCGGGCCTGAGCGGAAGCGGTTCTGGTGCCAGGCCCACGACTTCATCGGCTTCTCCCACAGGAGCACCCCGCTGAAGGCATCGCGGGCGACCAGGAACCATTTTCCAGGGACCGCCATGTTGGCCGCGGTGGCCTTGTCCACGATGAAGAAGAGCCGCCCGTTGGCCGTGACGACCGAACTGATGCTGTTCAGACGATGGTGGTTGCGTGTCCAGAGCGGCTCGGCGAGCCATTGCATGTGGCGCGGAGGGCCGACCACCGTGTCGCG
>CAYYCI010000456.1:0-4110 GCA_964470215.1 uncultured Planctomycetota bacterium | reverse complement strand
CCCTCCCCTCTCTGCGATCTCTGCGCCGCTGCGGTGCGTTCCCCTCCTCGCCCCCTCTGTGTGCTCTGTGCCCCTGTGGTGAAATCCCTCCCGTGCCGGCACGGCTGTGCCGTGCCCCTACGACCCGTGCCGTTGCCGCGGGGACGTTCCGCGTGCAGGTTTGCACGCCCTACGGCCCCCCTGCCGGAGGTCGGTGGCACAGGCTTTCCAGCCTGTGCCGCGCGCGTCCTAGAACGACAGCCCCTACAACTCCTATAGGTGAGACGTGAGGGTTCCTCGTGGCCGGATGTTGCGCTTGCCCGGATGCGGCGATCGGTTTATCCTGGGAAGCGGCCGAAGGAGGCGAGCGTCTATGGCCGTAACCGAGATCGTGATAAGCGGCGCGGGCTGCATCTGCCCGATCGGGCTTTCGCTCGAGGAGTTTAGCGGCGCGTTGCGCGAGGGCGAGTGTGGGGTCGGCCAACTCGCCTCGTTCGACCCCGCGCCCTTCCCGTTCCCCCACGGGGCCGAGGTCCTAGACCTCGAGTTGGGCGACTTCTTGGAGTCGAAAAAGACCTATATCGATCGCACTTCGGCCTTCGCCCTTGCCGCCTGTGCTACGGCCCTCAAGGAGGCCCACTGGGTGGGCGACGAGGGCGTGGGGCTCGTTCTCGGCACCGCCTGGGGGTGCATGGACTCGCTGGAGCTTTTCTCCGAGAAGGTGATTAGGGGCAACCCGAAGTTCGCGCCTCTTCTGCCCTTCACCCACAGTTACGCCAACGCTCCCAACAGTCTCGCCTCGATCGAGTTCAAACTGCGGGGCTTCAACGCCTGCCTCACCTGCGGCCACATCTCGGGCCTCGCGGCGGTCGAGGCCGCGTGTCGCAGAATTGCGCTCGGGAAGGACAAACGTCTCCTGGCCGGCGGCTCGGAGTCGCTCAGCCGCTCGCTCTTCGAGTCGCACGCGCTGCGCGGCCTCCTCGACCCCTGCGGCGACCCGCGCCCCTACGACCCCGCCTCCGGCGGGCTGGTTCTCGGCGAGGGGGCCGCAGTGTTCGCTGTGCAGGACGCCGACCTGGCCCGCCAGTGGGACGATCCGGAACTGGCCGTGGTGGGCGGCTATGCCTCGTGCCGCGACGACGAGCCCGCCTCTGCACTGACCCGAGCAATGACGGATGGTCTGGCGATGGCCGGCCTGGCGCCCGGCGCGGTGGACGTTGTGATAGGTGCCGGGAACGGCCACGTGGGGAACGACGCGGCAGAGGTCGAAGCGGTCCGGCGCGTTTTCGGCGACGCGCGCCCCACCCTCACCTCGGTGAAGGCCTGGGTGGGCGAGGCGGTGGGGGCAGGCGGGCCGCTGGCCCTCGCCGCAGCCTTGTGTTGCCTGGAGGACGGGTTCATCCCCGCGGCGAGCGCTGGCGAGCCCCCGCAGGTGGAGGGCGTGGAGGTGCTGGCGGGAGAAGTGGTCGAGCGCCGGGTTCGCAACGTGGTGGTCAACGCCGCGGACCCGAGCGGGACGGCTGTCTCGCTCGTGGTCCACGCCCCGTGAGTTAGTCCAGAAACTCCCTGTGCCACTGCTCGAGGACCATCAGCGCCCAGAGGCGATCGGCGTGGTCGGCGCGGGCCTCGAGGTGCTCGGCCACCAGCCGCTCGAGGGTCTCGGGGCGGAAATAGCCGCGACCCAGGCTTTCGGGGGAGAGAACCACGCGGCGCAGGTGGTCGCGGAGCGGGCCGCGGAGCCACGAGGCCATCGGCACCCCGAAGCCCATCTTCTCTCGGCGAAGAATCCGAGGCGGCAAGAGGTCGGCGAAGGCTTGGCGCAAGAGGAGTTTGCCCCCTCGCGCCAGCGAGCCAACCTTCAGGCGCGTGGGGAGAGTAAGGCCGAAAGCGAACACCTCGTGGTCGAGAAAAGGCGAGCGGACCTCAAGGGAGTTGGCCATCGAGGCTATGTCCACCTTCACGAGGATGTCGTTGGGCAAGTACGTCGCGGCGTCCACGGCCGCGGTCGCCGCCGCGGCATCGAGACGCTCGACCGCGGCGAACTCCTCGCGCAGATAGTCGCCAGGGCGATGGGCCTCGAGACGCGCGAGGAAGTCGTCGGCGTAGAGCCAGGCGCGGTCGGCCTCGCGGAAGTAGGCGACCCAATCCAGATAGCGGTCCGCCCGCGGCAGGTCGAGCGCCTCGGCAAAGCGCCTCAGGCGCCTGGCGAGGGTGCGCGGTTTGCTGGTCGGGAGGCGGCGCACCAGGCGGCCCGGCCCACCGAGCACCGCACGTTTGAACAAGCGGGGCAAGCGGTCGAACCGCTCCGCGAGGCCCATCGCGCGGTAGCGATCGTAGCCCCCGAAAGCCTCGTCGCCGCCATCGCCGGAAAGCGCCACCGTGACGTGTTCGCGGGTCCTCTGCGCCAGATAGAAAGTGGGGATGGCCGAGGAGTCGGCGAAAGGCTCACCGTAGTGGCGAACCAGGGTCGGTAGCAACGCCACCGCGTCGGGCTCGACCGTGAACTCGCGATGGTCGGTCTGGAAGGCCTCGGCGGCAGCGCGCGCGTAGGCCAACTCGTCGTAGGCGCGCTCGCCGAAACCTATCGAAAATGTCCTGACCGGCTCGCGGCTCTGGCGCGACATCAAGCCGACGGTGATGGACGAGTCGATCCCGCCGCTCAGGAAGGCTCCCAGCGGCACGTCGCTGACCAGCCGCATCCGCACGGCCTCGCCGAGGAGTTCTCTGAGGCGCGGAGTGGCCTCGGCCTCGCCGACGTCCTCGACCTGCCGCGGGATGTCCCAGTAGCGCCTCACACGGCTCCCGTCGCCATCCGCCACGAGGATGTGGGCGGGGGGGAGCTTGTGAATGCCCTCGAGGATCGTGTGGGGTGCAGGAACATATTGATAGGTCAGGTAGAGGTCCAGCCCCACCGGCGAGAGACGCCGCGGAATCCCGGGAGCCTCGAGCAGGGCCTGGAGTTCGGACGCAAAGACCAATCGCTGGCCGTCGTCGTGATAGACCAGGGGCTTCTGGCCCAGGCGGTCGCGTGCCAGGAGCAGGCGCCCGCGCGGCTCGTCCCAGAGGGCGAAGGCGAACATCCCCCGCAAGCGCCCCACCAGCCCCTCGCCCTCCTCCTCGTAGAGGTGGACGAGCACCTCGGTGTCGGCCCGGGAGCGGAAGCGGTGGCCGCGCGTGACCAACTCCCGACGCAGTTCGCGGAAATTGTAAATCTCCCCGTTAAAGACCACCCAGACCGACCCATCCTCGTTCGAGATGGGCTGGTGGCCGCCCAGCACGTCAATGACCGCCAGGCGTGCCATCCCGAGCCCGACGTTTTGTGGCTTGTCGGCTGAGGCTTCGGGGCTAGCCGGTTCCTGGCCTCGGACGAACGTCCCTGCGTCGTCTGGGCCGCGGTGACGCATGCGGGCGACCATGCGGCGGAGCACGTCGCGCGGGACCACCTTCGCCGCATCCCGCTCGAGGATTCCACAGATGCCACACATGCCCACTCACGATGGGGAAGGCGGTTCCCAGGGCAGGCGCACACGGTCCTCAGAGCGCTTACGCCGCTCCTCTTCCAACTGGCGGCTCAGGCGCCGGAACGCCATCACCCTCCGAACTAAAACCACCAACATCACCACCAGAAGCACATTGGCGAGAACGCGCCAGAAAACCCCTGGCCAGCGCAGAATGTAGGCCGGCCACAGCGACCCCAGCGCGATGAATATCGCGACCGTCTCCCACAGAGGCACCCGGCGCCGCGGTTCGCTCTCCATCTCACGCTCCGTCCCCGCCAGTATAGCGTCCAGGCCACCGACCCGCAACCACCGCGAGGAATCTGTAAGCCCTGGACAAAGGGGTGGTGGGGCGGCATGGGCTTTGGCACGCTTTTGTGCACCGTGGGTTTCCAATGAAGGCGAGAAGGAAAAGAATGCTCCGCCGAGACGGCGCCCGGCGCTGGCCTACGGCGTTTCGCAACGGGCAACTGAAAGGGACCGGCAACCGACGCATTCTTTTCCTTCTCGCCTGGCAACTGATCGCGGGGCAAAAAGCGTGCCAAAGCCCATGCCGCCCGATGCTCAGCGAAGCAGATGGCCGAGTGTGGCCCCTGATTATGGGGATAGCGGCTCGAAGGGGCAGTAGGCGCAG
>CAYYCI010000455.1:0-4126 GCA_964470215.1 uncultured Planctomycetota bacterium | reverse complement strand
GCAAAAAGCGTGCCAAAGCCCACCCGCCCCGGCGCGGTGGCGTCCCGGGTTTCCTCATAGATGCCACCGGGTTGGCCTTCTCCGCGACTTCTCCGCGGTCTCTGCGCGCTCTGCGGTGAATACTCGCCCACCGGCCATGCCAATCCCTTGCGGGCGGGGCCTCTGCGCCCCGCCTCGTAGGGACGCGGCATCGCCGTGCCCGCATCTTTGTCGCCCGGAGGTCAGGTCTTCGCGCCCCCGCGCGGCGGGCCGACCAGCCAGCGCCAGGGCGGCAGGAAACACCACCCGCACCACGCCGCCGCAGGCGCCAGGTGCAGCAGCAGCCGCATGCGGGTCGTCCGGACCAGGCTCGCCGGGTCCTCCGGCATCACCGCGTAGGCACCCAGATAAGCCAGGAACTGGAGGAGCACCAGGCCGGCTGCCATCTTCTCGGTCCTGGACCGCCTCGTCCACCCAAGCAGCACGGCCAGCAGGACGACGACCCACAAGGCGCCCCAGCGTGGGCCGTTGAAAAACTCGCCAAGGAGAATGCCCATGTTGCCCACGAGGCTCCCAAGTTGCTCCGATGGCGGCGGTCCCTTGACCCCGCCGCCGGGCACGTAGCCCGGCCTTCCCGGCAGATGCGCAACGAACCCATACCAGGGCACCACGAGCACCAGCACGACCGCGACGCACAGCAAGAGCCGCCGCCAGGGCACCGGCCGCACCCTCCACCGAAGAAAGGCCGCCGCGCAACACATCGCCCCAAGAGCAACCAGGCCCTCGGTCTTCGTCACCGCGCCCCCACACAAGGGCAGGAGCCATCCGAGCGGCGAGCGCCCGGGGCCCTCCGCCCAACGCCGCCACTCCAATAGCCCGAGAAGGAAAAAGAGAGAAAATGGCACATCGGCCAGGGCGGAGACCGCTCCCCCCTGATAATCGAAGTACGACTGGCAACTGGCCAGCGCGAGCACCATTATCAACCATCCCTCGCCCCGCCGCTCGCGCCGCATCGCCGACCCGACCGCCAGGAGCAACATCGCCAGGAAGGTCGGGAAAAGAACCTTCACCGCCTGGTCGTCCACCCAGCCTATCGCTTCGTAAATCGTGGCGAGCGTCAGCGGCACGAGCACCGGGTACCAGCGATAGACGTGTCCGCGCGCGGGGTCGAGGTAGTGCGGGTTCCACACCCCGCCGTCGTAGTAGAAAATCTTCGCCGTGTAGCCCCAGTGGTGGATGGCGTCCACGTTCCGCACGGGCATGACCATGGCCAGCGCGAACGCGGCTCCGACCATCGCCACACACACCCCCAGCCCCAGCCCACGAACCAGCGAACCTCGCTCGGCGGGCCGCGGCGGCTTGTCGCCCCGGTGCCCCGCGACCAGGCGGGCGACGACGGCCGACAGGAGGGCGACACCGCCGGCGGTGAAGACGAGCGTCCGACCGAACCGCGCCCCGAGCAAGACCAGCGAGCAGAACAGGGCGTGGAGCGTGAGCAAGCCGAGCGCGAACCCCCGCGGCAAGAGCGCCGCCAGCCCGAGCCGCTCCCCGCCGCGCACCACGACCGGCCACAGGAGGCATCCCACAACAGCGATCAAGCCCACGACCAGCGCGGCCACCAGGTAGTTCCGCGCCGTGGTCGGTCGTTCCTCGGCCACACACTGCCACACTCGCATCCCGGCCCGCGGAACCCCACGGCGGACCTTCTCGAGGTCGTAGATGATGGCGCGAGACCACGACATCGGGCCTTCGCAAGGGTCCCAGCGCAACCAGACCAGCCAGCGGACCGTCCGCTCGCGCAGTAGGCGGTCGTGGCGGCGGAGATAGGCCTCGCTGAGTTCCTCGGTCGGGGCCTCTGGCAGGAGGTAGAGCGGCCTGGGCATCGAGTAGTAGCGCAGAACCCCACTCTGCTGATTGGTCGTGACGGCAACCGCCTCGCGCTCGCCGGCGACCTCGGACAATCGGGAAGCGACGAAGACCACCTTGCCGTGGTCGTCCACCGCCTTCTCCCACCGGGTGAGCCAGCCGTAGAAGCCGAGTTTGTCGGGGAGCTCGATCAGGGTGACGAACCCGAGCGTCAGGCCGGTGAGGCACGCCACGATGAGCGCCAGACCACAAAGCCAGCCCCATCGGCTCGCCGGCTCGGCGGCATCCGCTCGATGTCCCAAGACGGTCTCCTGCCTGCCGCTGCCGGGCCGATGGTAGCCGCCGCGGACCAAATGTCAACCGACCTGTCCGTGTGTGCGGGATGGCGATGGCCGTCATCAGTGTGGAAAGCCTGAGACTGTGAAGGAAACCCGCGCGTGGTCTTGAAGGAGGCCGGGGATGTGGGCTTTGGCACGCTCTTGTGCACCGTGGGTTCCTAATGCAGGCGAGAAGCGTGCCAAAGCCCTCGCGCCTCGCTCCGTCTTAACCTCGGGCTTCCTCGTAGATGTGCCACCGCATTGGGCCTTCTCGGCGGCCTCTCCGCGGTCTCTGCGTCCTCTGCGGTGATTGTTCCCCGGGAGGAGACAGGCGCAGCCGCCCGCGGCCTTTGACTATGGTCTATCCGCGTTCATCTGCGGTTCGAGAACCCGCCCCGGCGGCCTTCAGGCCTCGTAGCCGAACTCCCAGCCCTTGCGCGGCTCGCGCTTGATGAAGCGGTTCGCTCGCTCGCTGTTGGTGAAACGCCCGGCCTTCGTGTCGTAGAGCAACTTCTCGCCGGAGCAACGCAGGGCCACGGTGCCCAGGAGGACGATTTCGGTTAGCCTGGCCGAGTAGTCGAAATTCGAACACGGCGGCGGCGCGCTCGGGTCCTTGCACGCCCGGAAGAAGTCGCCCGAGTGGCCCGGCACACGCGGGATGGTCTTCGGGGGGTTGATCTGCTTGCGGATTTCTTCGGGGTAGATGTAGGGGCTCTGACAATGGCTGCCCGATTGCATCAAGCCCTTCGTGCCGTAGTAGTAGGTGCCCTGGGTGAGTTGGCGGGCCTTCGGGGGCAGGAGTTTCGGCCTCGGGGGCAAGAGGCCGCCGTTCCACCAGGTCATGGTCACCGGCGGCAGGTTTCCGCGTGCGGGGAAGTTGAAGACGATCTTCGCCCTGCCCTTGTAGCCTTCCTCGGTGACCCCTCCGATCTCGGCCTTGACCTCGATGGTGGGGACCTCCAGGAGCCGAAGGGCCCAGACGGCGCCGTCTATCGTGTGGCAGCCCATGTCCCCGATGGAGCCGGTGCCGAAGTCGAGCCAGCCGCGCCAACTGAACGGGTGCAGCCCGTCGTGGTAGTCGCGGTAGGGTGCGGGGCCGATCCACGATTGCCAGTCGAGGCCCTGGGGCACGGGCTTGCTCGGGGGGCGCTTCGTCGCGCCGAAGCGGCGGTTCGAGACGCAGTCGAGGCGGGTGATCTCGCCGATGGCCCCGGCCCGAATGTACTCGACGATGCGGCGGATCGACTCGCTGGAGTGGCCCTGGTTGCCCATCTGGGTGGGGAGTTTCTTCTTCGCCGCGACCTCGCGCAACCTGCGCGCCTCCCACAGGTCGTGGGTCAGCGGCTTCTCGCAATAGACCGCCGCGCCGGCCTCCAGGGCGCGGATCGAGGCCGGGAAGTGGTTGTGGTCGGGAGTGGCCACCCACACGGCCTCGAGGTCCTTGTGGTTGTCGAACATCTTGCGGTAGTCGGTGTAGACCTTCAGTTGTGGAAACTGCTTCTTGGCCCTGGCGATGTTGCCGGCGGCCCGCCTGACCGCGTCAACGTCGGCCACGGCGACGAGATGTTCGCCCCTGGCGGCCCCCATGCCGGCTCCGCCGCGGCCCCCTGCGCCGATGACGGCGAGTTTGAGTTTCTCGCGGCGGTTCTCGGCCTTGACGACGAAGGGCGCGCCGAACACCCCTGCCGCGGTCGCGACCGACTTGCGCAGAAACTCTCTCCGGCTGTTCCCCTTGTTCATCCCTTTCGCCTCCATCCGTGTTGCTCGCCAGGTTGCGAACCACCTTCCGGCTGGCCCAGCGACCAGCGCCGAACACCGATGCTAGTCGTTCCAGGCTTGGAGGTCAAATTCCGGATGAAGGTCGCGAGAGGGACGGCGGTCGTGCTCGCTATCGCCAACCCCCTGTAGGCGGGGCGTCTCGCCCCGCGGCGCCATCACCCCATGTAGGCGGGGCGTCTCGCCCC
>CAYYCI010000454.1:3707-4130 GCA_964470215.1 uncultured Planctomycetota bacterium | reverse complement strand
AGGCAAGGCTCGAGGAGTACATGCGCAGCGACATCAGCCGCCTCATGAAGGTCAAAGAGATGCTCCTGGCCCGCGAGCAACCCGCCCCCCGCACCCCGACCCCTTGACCACGACCTCTGATGAATCCGCCGGTTGAAATAACCACAGATGAACGCAGACAGGATTTGGCCACAGATGAACAGTGATGGCCACAGATGAAATTGTAGGCGGGGCGTCTCGCCCCGCGTCAATGTCGTTCCCCCTTTGCCAGAAGCCAGGAAGGAATAATTGAGTCCTCGCGTCGTCTGCGCGGTCTGCGCGTCCTCTGCGGTGCATGACTACTGTGGGCGGGGCCTCTGCGCCCTGCGTTGTACCCGGGAACACCGCCTCGCGGGGCGGGACGCCCCGCCTACAACTCTGGATGCCCCGCGCGCAACACTGGAA
>CAYYCI010000454.1:0-3607 GCA_964470215.1 uncultured Planctomycetota bacterium | reverse complement strand
TTGAGATTTGGTGCTTGGCATTTGCCCGCACGCGGGGCGGGACGCCCCGCCTACAACTCTGGATGCCCCGCGCGCAACACTGGAAGACTGGTGGCACAGGCTTTCCAGCCTGTGCGGCGACCCGAAGATGTCGGCCTGGAAAATCTAAATCACGAATTTCAAAATCCAGCCAAGAACCAAATTCCAAGTCCGAGGCCACCCGGGAATCAGTGGGTGCCGTCTCCGACGGTTTGGTTTTGTGGATTTGGTGCCTGGTGCTTGTTTGTGATTTGAGATTTGGTGCTTGGCATTTGCCCGCACGCGGGGCGGGACGCCCCGCCTACATGCCGTGGGGCGCGACGACCGACGTCTTTTCCCTGACCATCCGTCACAACCCCCATAACCTGTGACCGACAACCCGGAATCAACAACCCCTCCCCATGACGCCCCTCTCCGGCTATCCCGCAAGGCGGCGGTTCAGGCTTTCTAACCTGTGGCCGCTCCACGCGGCGCGTTCCCCGCAGGGTTAGTGGTCAGGGTGGGTTTTCTTGCCCGGGGGCAGTGGAATGAAGAATTCGTCCCGCGTCCGGCCCTCCTTGTCCACCACACGGCCGTGGAGGCGGTCCTCCTCCAGGGTCATCTCGATGAAGTGGTGATAGGAGCCGGCCACGTCGCCCGGCAGAATCTGGCGCCGCGCCATCACCGGGTTGAGCAATGCCCCCCCGCCGCCCGTGATTATGTAAGCCACTCCGTCCTGAGAGGTCCGATGGTAGAGATGGCGCGCGCCCGAAAAGACCACTGCGACCCGATTGCGAACGAAAAGCGGATGCCAGAAAAGATCGGCCTCGCGGAGTATGTAGCGCTCGGCCGCGCCGAACACCGCGTAGTGGGTGAGGACGACGATCGGCTTGCCTTTCGCCGCCGCCAGGTCGGCGGCCAGCCACTTCGTCTGGGCCGACTTGTCGTCGTAAGGCTCGTTGACATCCAGTGCCACGAAGTGCACCCCGCGATAGTCGAACGAGTAGTAGTGGTGGCCGCGAACCTCGGGCTTCGGGCAGCCGGGCTTCGGGATGATGAGCGGCGCACCCTCGCCTTTACCCGGGCAGCCGTAGAACGAAGCGATGGCGAGAATCGGGGCGATGACCTCGCGGAAGCGCTTCCACCGGGTCGCCTTGGCCCCGCGCCCCACGGCGCCGCCCGCGTGAAGAACGACCTCAGGGCGAACCTTCACGATCTGTTTCACTATGGCCGGATGCCCCGGAGCGTCGCCCTCCGTGCCGCCATAAACAACGAAGCGGAATGGCTTCCGAGGGGTCTCGGCATGGGCGCTCGCGCCCAGAATCACGCTAATGACCAACGCGGCAACCTCGAGCGGACGCTTGCTCAACTCTCGCCCCGGCTCGCTCAACTGTGGGTTCCTTCCCCCCAGGCAGAGTATAGGGCGGCTTCTGCCCGCCGGCAAATGGTCAGGGAGCACACCGGCCCCCGCCCGGGCCCCATGCGATGGCACATCTATGAGCGAACCCGGAAGGACGGCCCGCCCAGGACATACGTTTCGCCTCTAGCACGGGGACTTGTCGCTCGGGGGCTTGAGGCCGTAGTCGCGTATCTTGCGGTCGAGCCTGGGACGCGAGATGCGCAGGAGTTCGGCCGCTCGGCTCTTGTTCCAGCCGGTCAGCGCCAGGACGCCAGCGATGTGGTCGCGCTCGGCCTGCGAGAGGGAAAGATCCTCGGGCAGGTCCTGGCGGGTAACCGTGTGGCGGCGGACCTCGGGCGGGAGGTGCTTGAGGAGCAGGCGATCGCCAACCCCCAGCACCATCGCGCGCTCGAGGACGTTGCGGAGTTCGCGGACGTTTCCCGGCCAACGGTGTGCCATGAGCGCCTGCATGGCGGCCTCGTCAATCTCGGGAGGGCGGCGGCCCATCTGGCGGGCGAATTCTCCGAGGAAGTACCCACAGAGCGCCGGGATGTCGTCCTTGCGCTCCCGCAGCGGCGGGAGCCTGACCTCGATGACCTTGAGGCGGTAGTAGAGGTCTTCGCGGAAGGCGCCGCTGGCGATGGCGGCCTCGAGGTCGCGGTTCGTCGAGGCGATGAGGCGGACGTCCACCCGGATCGGGGTCGTGCCCCCGACCCGCTCGAACTCGCGCTCCTGGAGGACTCGGAGAATCTTGGCCTGCGTCCCAGGGGGCATCTCGGCGATCTCGTCGAGGAAGATGGTGCCGCCGTGGGCCTGCTCGAAGCGGCCGATTCGTCGCTCGACGGCCCCGGTGAACGCGCCTTTCTCGTGGCCGAACAGTTCGCTCTCGAGGAGGGTGGTTGGCACGGCGGCGCAGTTCACCACGACGAACGGGCCGCCGCTCCTGGGGCTGAGGGCGTGGATGGTGCGGGCGACGACCTCCTTGCCCGTGCCGCTCTCGCCGCGGATGAGCACTGTGGCATCGCTGGGGCTTACCCGACGGATGACCCTGAGGACCTGTCGCATCTGTGGGCTGTCGCCGACGATGCGGTGGCTTTCGCCCAGGGCGCGCCGCAGGCGGATGTTCTCGCTGCGGAGTTCCTCGAAGAGGCGGGCGTTTGCGATTGCGATGGCCGCCTGGTTGCCCACCGCGGCCACCAGTCGCGCGTCCTCCTCGCTGAAAGCACCCGGATGGCTGGTGTCCAGATGCAACACCCCTATCCGCTCGCCGCGGACCAGGAGCGGGCAGCAGATGGCGGCGCGGATCGAGTATGCCTCGATGCTCTCGGTGGGCCCGAAGCGGGCGTCGGCGGCGGCATCGGGGCTGAGGACGGGACCGCCGCTCTCGAACGCCTCCTCGATGATGGCGTGGCTGACCGCGATCTGGTGACGGCCAGCGGAGCAGGTGCTGGCGGCGGCGGGAAGCCACCGGCGATTGGCGGCATCCCAGAGCAGGATGGCGCCCCGCTCGGCGGGCACGATCTCAAAGAGCGACGAGAGGATGCGCTCGAGGAGTTCCGGCAGGTCGGCAGCCGAGTTTATCGCGTTGCCCACCTCGTAGAGGGTGGTCAGACGGCGACGGTCCTCCGGCAACGCAGTCGTGGCCAAGCGGGTGGTTGGCGCGGCGGTTCCGGTGGCGCCGCTAATGATCTGGATCGAGACCGTGGCTTGAGGGCTCAGGGCCGTGGCTTCGAGGACGAGTCGGCTCTCGCCCAGGCGCAACTCGTCGCCCTCGAGGACCTGGGCCGATTTCACCCTCTGGCCGTTGACGAATGTGCCGTTGTGGCTATCGAGGTCCACGATGGTGGTCCCGCCCTCGGCCACGGTGATGATGGCGTGGCGGCGCGAGACCGACTCGTCGCTGAGCACGATGTCGGCGTCCTGCCCACGCCCGACCACGTACTCCCCGGGCTGAAGTTGGTAGGCGGCTCCGGCGTCAACTCCTCCCGTGACCACGAGCCTGAACATCCTCGCCTCCTGGCGCTTGGCGCGCCCGCCGCCTCGCGGCAGCCCGACGCACGGGCTGGAAAGCCCATGCCACCTGTTTGGGCCCGCGCGGCGCCTACTATGTTAAGTGCGGCGCGAGGCGCACACAAGCGCTGCCCGACTACGAGGGGGAAAGGCAGCGGCCGACCCGAGGTGGGTCGGCCGCGCAAGAGGTATCGCCAGGAT
>CAYYCI010000453.1:0-4134 GCA_964470215.1 uncultured Planctomycetota bacterium | reverse complement strand
CTCCCCCTCCACCCTGAAATCGCGAACCGCCCGGACCACACCTCAGGCGGCCCGCCTGCCTACCCCCGGCAGCGAATCCAGTCGCGCTATTCCGTGGCATCGGCCGGTGGCTCGGTCCAACTGATGTCGTCGAATGAGACCTCGACCACGTTGTGGCCAAAGACGATCTCCACGCGCCGCTTCTTCTTGCTGACCGACCTCACCCGGCATTTCTCCCCGAAAGGCACGACATAGACGAGGTCGCCTTTCTTGAGCCTGCCAGCGAAGCGCTCCCTCTTGGCCGCCAGCGGGGTGTGCAGGGTCTCGGCCTCGAGGACTTCGGCCACTTCCCGCGCCCTGTCCGCGAACGGGGCAGGGGCGTTGTAGAGGCGCCGAAGGGCCTCGAGGAGCCGCACCCTCAGGGTGCGCAGCTGCTGGTCGAGTTCCTCCTCGGCCTCCCGGCGGCTCGCGCGAGCGATTGCTCTCGCAGCACGGAGCTCGCGCTCGGTTCGGTCCTTCAGTTCCTGCGCCTCCTGGCGCAGCGCTCGCGCCTTCTCCCGGTCGTCCTCGGCCTGGCGGCGCGTGCGGGTGAGTTCGTCAATCAGGCGCGCGCCGGCGCCTCGTGTCTTTCGCAGGATGCTCCGCGCCCTGCGGATGATGTGGTGCGGGAGGCCCAGGCGCTGGGCGATCGCCAGCGCGTTCGAGTTCCCAGGCTGGCCAATCAACAACCGATACGTCGGTCGGAGCGTCTCGTCGTCGAACTCGCAGGCCGCGTTCATCGCCCTACGGCGGCGGAAGGCATATGCTTTCAGTTCCCCGATGTGGGTCGTCACCACGGTGTGTGCCCGGCGGGAGCGGAGGTAGTCGAGAATGGCGGTGCCCAGGCCAGCCCCCTCGGCCGGGTCCGTGCCCGAGCCGAGTTCGTCGAGCAGGACGAGGGTGCGTCTGTGGGCTTTGCCCAGGATGCGGATGATCTGGCGCATGTGGCTCGAGAAAGTGCTCAGGTTTTGTTCGATGCTCTGTTCGTCCCCGATGTCGGCCAGAACATTCGTATAGACAGGGAAGACCGCGCCAGGCTCGGCCGGGACGTGCATGCCGCTCTGGGCCATCAGGGCCAACAGGCCGATCGTCTTCAGCGCAACGGTCTTGCCGCCGGTGTTCGGGCCGGTGATCACCAGCAGGTCGAAGTCGTCGCCCAGGCGGTAACTGATCGGCACCACGCGATGGTGGCCGGAGGCGCTCGGGTCGCGCTCGAGGACGCGAACAAGGATGGGATGGCGCGCGTTATGGACGAGCATGTGGCCGGGGTGGCGGACTTCGGGCGGCGACATGGCCAAATCCACACTGAACCGCGCCTTCGCATACGTCAGGTCCAGGTGCGCCAGAGCGTCCAGAGTGGCCAGGAGGCCCTGACGTTGGTCGCGGACAGCCAGCGTTATCCGCCACAGCAGGCGCTCTACCTCGCGGCGCTCCTCGAATCGCACGTCGTCCACCTCGTTGCCCAGCAACACGAGATCGCGCGGCTCGACATAGACCGTCGCGCCGGTCTGGGAGCGGTCGTGGATGATGCCGTCGAGTTCGTGGCGCCGCTCGGCCTTGATTGCCAGAACGTAGCGGCCTCGGCGGATGGTGACCGCCTCGCTCTGGAGCAGGGGTTTGATGCCAGGCCTGGCGGCGATGGTATAGGCGCGTTCTCGCAGGGCGGCGAGCGCCGAGGCCAGGCGTTGGCGGATGTCGGCCAGCCGAGGACTGGCGTCGTCGCGGACCGTCCCATCTCGCTCGACGGTCCGCTCGACCAGGAAGCAAAGTTCCTCGAAGTCCTCGAGGCGCTGACCGAGATCGGCCAGATGCGGACAACTCTCGGCCTCCTGCTCGAAGAGCTGGCGCAGGTGGCGCGCCGCGAGGAGGGTGTCCTTGAGTTCCAACAGGTTCTGCGGCTCGAGCGGCTTCTCGGCATCCTCGGTGGCCGCGATGAGGGGGCGGAGATCGGTCATTCCGGCCATCGGCAGGCGGCCCCGCCGCTCGAGGAGCTCCCGCAGTTCGGTCGTCTCGGCTATGGCGCGGCGGATGCGTTCGGGGTCGGTCATGGGGGCCAGACGCGCGGCCTCGGCCTTCCCCAGAGAACTGGCCCCGTAGCCAGCCAGCATCGCCTTGACCTTGTCGTATTCCAGAAGGCTGAGAGAGTGGGGGTCCATAGGTGGGATAGTCACCGACGAGACGGCTTCGCCAGCAGCCTCGCGAGCCGCTTCCTGGCCTCGGCGGCGGAACGTGTGGTCGGGAACTCCTCGATGATCTTGCGATAGAGAGCGACGGCCTCGGCGGTCCTGCCTGCCTTCTCGAGTTTCAGGCCGCGCCGGAGGGCCGCGCGTGCCCGCCGATCAGCATCCGAGCGCGGCTTGCCGCCGAGGGCAGCCTCGAGGGCCTCCATCGCCGCGCCGAGTTCCTGGTGGTCCGGCGCGGTCGCCATGTCCTCTTTCTTCTTCGCAACCGCGCTCGCAACCTTCTCTGGCACGGCCTTCAACTTCCTGGCGAAGTCCTCTGGCGGCAAGTAGCCCAGAACTTTCCCTACCACCCCCGCTCCCGGGGCATAAACCAGGACCATGGGCAGGGGTATGAACGCTCCTGGCTTGAAAAGCGGCCCGAGCGGCTCCGGCATCGGCTCTCGCTCCGCCTTCACCTTGTCGAGGTCGAGGAGGAACGGGACGAATCGCTCGGCGACGAGTTTCCGAACCCCCGCCTCGCCGAGGCTCCGCTGGCGGAGCAACTGGCAGGGGTTGCGCCCGCGAGGGTCTCTGACGTTCGCCACGACGACGACGAGAACCTGACGCTTGCTGGCCTTTGCCCTCTCGATGGCCTTCTCGAAGGAGGGCGCGTAGTTCAGGTCGGCCCGCGCCAGGCCCGCGGCCAGAGAAAACATCGCACACACGCACCCGAGGCGCATCACTTCTGCTCCGCGCTCGCGTAGGCCATCACCCAGATCTCGCGCTCGGCCGGAAGGTCGGACGCCGCCACGGTGATCGTGGACGGCTTCCTGGCCACGTTCGTCTTGCCCCGCAGGAACTCGTCCACGCCCGCGATTTTCAGGATGCCCGGGCTCGTGACCGCAGCGGTGCGATAATGCATGGGGATTACCACCCGAGGGGCCAGGACCTCCACCAGAGGGTCAACCTTCGGCACGTCGAGAGTGTAGAAACCGCCCACAGGAACCATCAAGAGATCGATCCTGCCGAGTTTCACGGCGGTCTGCTGGTCGAGGACGTGACCCAGATCGCCGAGATGACAAACCCGTAGCCCGTCCAGTTCAACCACCATCACGGTGTTCTCGCCCCTGGCCGCGCCGGAGGGGTCGTCGTAGTGGCGGGACGGGAAACCCTCGACGATGGCGCGGCCGAGTTCGTGGCGGCCCCGCAGGGCGGCTCCCACCAGCGCGGGCGGCTTGCCGCCGACCGCGGCCAGGTGCGCGTGGTCGAAATGTTCGTGGCTTGCCAGGATGTAGTCCGCCGTGACCGAAGGCATGGGATAGCCGATCGACTCGTCGTACGGATCAATCGCGATGGTCGGCCCCTCGTCGCCATCGAGGAGGAAGAACGCGTGGCCGAAGTAGGTGATCTTCATCGCCTGCCCTCCTTCGCACTTCTGGTTTACCCGGGTGCATTGTAATGGCGGCGCGCGGCCCAGTCAAGGCGCCGCTTTTTCCACCAACGCAATTGGGGTCATTGAGAGTGGTTCCTTGACGCTCGCGCGGGCTCGGGGTAGAATGAGAATGGGCTGAAGGGCCTGTGGAAATATGCGAATGCCCGAGCAAACCGAAACCGCCAGGCCCCTCCTCGGCCAGGTGGCCCTCGCCGCGCGGCAACTGACCGTCGAGGCCCTCGAGGAGTGCCTCGGCCTTCAGGAATTGCGACGCCGCCAGGGGGCTGAGGCCAAGATCGGCGAACTCCTCTTCGAGCGAGGCTATCTGACCGAGGTCCAGGTCGAACTCCTCCTGCGCGTCCAGAACGGCCAGAAGCGACGCCTCGAGGTCGGCGGCTTCGAGATCCTCGACAAACTCGGCCAGGGGGGCATGAGCAGCGTCTACAAGGCGCGAGACATGGCCACCGGGCGCCTGGTGGCGCTGAAGATCATGCCGCCGAAGGCGGCCGAAAACGTCTCGAT
>CAYYCI010000452.1:0-4135 GCA_964470215.1 uncultured Planctomycetota bacterium | reverse complement strand
GACCTCGGCGACTACGACCGCGTGGGGAAGGGCGCGCGGTTCTTCGACCCCGGCCCGAAGCGCCCCGACATGAACTTCTGGCGCCGACGCAGGCCCCGGCGCCAGGCCCACTGAGCCCCCGCCGCGTTGGTTCGATCACCTGCTCGGCTTCCACGCCAGAACGTTGTGTTGCGGGAGGACCGCCATCGCCCCCGCCTCGATGGCGCGTGCGAGGACGCGCTTGACCGCCGTGCGCGGGAGGAACGAGCGGACGGCAAAGTGGCGCCCAAAGGCGCCTCGCAACAGGCCCCTGAGTTCGAAGATCGAAAGCAAGCGTTTACCCCGATAGCCCTTGCCCGTCCGCCAGCGGACGTAAGGCTCTTGCCACCGCCTCGGCAGCCACCCGACCCACCACAGTCCGACGTGTGGCTCGCGGCTGAAGAGCGAGAACCGATTGGGCGAGTTGAAAAAGAAAAGTCCCCCGTCGGCGAACGCCCGCCGCGCCTCGTCCAGGAAGAGCCGCTGGTCCGGCATGTGCTCGATCACGTCCGTCGCGTTCATCAGCGCGAAGGACCCCTCGGCGAAGGGCAGTTCCAGCGCCGAGCCACAGACGAAAGCCACGTTCTCCAGCCCGGCTTCCTGGAACCGCTTCTTCGCCAGCAGGAGGTCGGTGAGCATAATGTCGAGTCCCACCGCCAGGGAGAACCTGGGTGCTAGAGCGAAGAGCGCACTACCCATCCCGCAGCCGACGTCGAAAGCCACCCCATCGCCGGGAATCGGGCGGCCAGCCAGAGCGGCCATCCGCTCGATCTCGCCCCAGCGGCGTTCCCCGCGTTCGGGTGCCCGCCGCTCGTGGTCCATCTGGAACCGCCGCCAGGCGTCGCTGGCGTCCCGATGATAGAAGTCCCATAGTTCCTGGAAGGAACTATCGGGCCATCGGCGCATCACCTCCAGGCAGAAAGGCCCGTGGCGGGGCCGGTCGGGCGGGTCGGGCCGGAAGTCGGGGATGCCGTGGACGACCTCGAACGAGCGCCCGCAGGCGTGGCACAGGAGCGCGGCCTCGTCCTTTTGGCGCACTTCGCCACGGCAGGCTGGGCATCGAAGGATATCGAGGAGTTGCTCGTTCATGCCACTCGACGGGCGCTGCTGGGACCGGCGGCCGCGGGAGAGGGCGGGCCGCTGGTTGCCGCTCCGATGGAAAGCATATCGCCGCCGGCGCGCTCTGTCAACGAAGCGGATTCCTTGACTCGGCACCGAGGGCACCGTATACTTCCGCAGGAGCGTAGGCCGAGCGGTCGCTCCCCCATGTTGCAGCCGGAGCAGGATGCATGGGCCTCCAGGGATGGAGCCGACGCCACGCGATGGCGCTGGTTGGGGTGGCGATCAGCGCCGTGCTGCTCGTGGTGATCTTCGCGCGCGTGGAGTGGGCCGAAATGGCCCGGGCGCTCGGCCAGACGAGGTGGGGTTTCCTGGTTCTGGGCGCCGTGATTGGCCTGGGGGGTTTCCTGGTCCGGGCGCTGGACTGGAAGTTCCTGCTCAGGCCGGTGGCGCGGGTCTCCGCGCTGCGGCTGTTTCCCCCGGTGGCAATCGGCTACATGGCCAACAACATCTTCCCCGCCCGGCTCGGGGAGTTGGTGCGCGCCTACGTGGTGGGCAAGCGCGAGGGTGTGAGCAAGAGCAGCGCGCTGGCCACCATAGTCGTCGAGCGCATCCTCGATGGCCTCACCCTCCTGCTCATTCTGGCGATCGTCTCCGTTTTCTTTCCGTTCCCGCGCCAGGTGAAGATGGCGGGGTGGTTCGTCGCGGCGGTCTTTCTGGGGCTGGCTTTGGGCCTGGCTCTTGTGGCCGTGAAGGTCGAGTGGGGGATGCGGCTGCTGGATGCGACGGCCTGCCGGGTCTCCCCGGCGCTGGGCGAGAAGCTGAAGGCGTGGCTGAGGTGCTTCGTGGTGGGATTGGACGTAGCGCACCACCCTTGGAGCGCGCTGGCGGCCTTCGTCGCTTGCGTAGGACGGTGGGTCTTCGAGGCGTGTATCTACTTCGGCGTGGCCCTGGCGATGCCGCAACTGGGTATCCCGCCCCACGGGGTGCTCTTCGTGATGGTGGTGGTGAACATCCTGACGATGGTGCCGTCGGCTCCCGGCTATGTGGGGACGGTGCAGGCGGCGTGTGTGTTGGCTCTGGGGGTTTTCGGCCTGAGCGAGTCCGATGCCGTGGCCTACTCGCTGCTCCTCCACGCCGCGATCTACTTTCCGATAACCCTGACGGGGGTGGCGTTCGTGGTGCTCCTGAACATCAAGGTCTCGGTGGTTCGGGAGAGCGAGGGGGCTGTGGCAGGGCGGGCGCTTGGAGAGGGCGGGACGTGTTCGTGATCGTCGGGGCAGGGCTGGCCGGTCTGAGCACGGGGTACCACCTCAAGCGCAGTGGTTGCTCCGATTGGGTGATCTACGAGCGTGAGGAGCGTCCTGGGGGGCTTTGCCGTTCGGAGACCCGTGGCGGTTTCACGTTTGATTATACCGGCCACTTTCTCCACCTGCGGGACCGCCGGGTGAAGCGGCTCGCGAGCCGGTGGCTCGGCCGCGGGCTGTTGGAGGTGGCTCGCAGTTCGTGGATCTACTCCCATGGCGTTTATACCCGCTACCCCTTCCAGACCAACACCTACGGCCTGCCCGTGGAGGTGGTCAAGGAGATATTGGTAGGCTACATCCGCGCGCGCTACGAACGTGTGGAACTGCCGCGGGAGGAGGACGAGCATGCGCCTAGCGCGGCCTCCGGTGACGGCTTGGCGGAACCCCGCCGCAGTTTCGAGCGGTGGGTCTACGAGAATTTCGGGGCAGGCATCGCGCGTCATTTCATGATCCCCTACAACGAGAAACTCTGGGGGGTGCACCCACGGTTCCTGACCACCGAGTGGATGGGCCGGTATGTGCCGCCGGCGCCGCTCGAGCGGCTGATCGAGGGTGCGTTGACCGACCAAGGGCCGAACGTCGGCTACAACGCCATTTTTCGCTACCCCGCCTCGGGCGGGATCGAGAGCCTGGTTCGCGCGCTGGCGCAGCGGGTCGGCGCGGTGAAGGTGGGGCTGGAAGCGGTCGAAATCGATGTGCGGCGGCGGCTCGTGCGCTTCTCGGATGGGAGCGTGGCGGAGTATCAGGCTCTCGTCTCCACGATGCCGCTGCCGGAACTATTGCGCCGCATCCGCCAGTTGCCTAGCAGCGTGAGCGCTGCGGCGGCTCGTTTGCGCTGGTCGTCGGTCTTCGCGCTGAACCTGGGGTTGCGCTGCGACCTGACGGAGGGTCGCCACTGGGTGTATGTCCCGGAGCGGAAGTTCAGTTTCTACCGCGTGGGGTGTTTCTCGAACGCCTCGCGCGCCATGGCGCCGGCGGGGTGTAGTTCGGTGTGGGCGGAACTGTCGTTCAGCGCGCGCAAGCCGCTCGACCGCCGCCGCGCACGCCAGGACATCCTCGCCGGCCTGAAGGAGATGGGCTTCATCCGCTCGCGCAAGGACATCGCCGTGGAGTGGCCATTGGAAATCCCTTACGCCTACGTGACCTACGATGCCAACCACCGCAAGGCCACCACGACCATCCACCGCTATCTCCTTCGCCACGGCATCCACTCGATCGGCCGCTACGGGAGGTGGGAGTATTCCTCGATGGAGGATGCGCTTCTGGCCGGGAGGGCGACGGCCGACGCCCTGTTGGAAGAGCGCCACCGCATGGCAAGGACAGTGAAATGAACGAGCACGACGGCGACGCGCCCGAGGTCTCGATCCTCATCCCCATCTACAACGAGGAGAAGATCCTCGAAGAGTCGGTCCGCGAGATAACCGAGGGGGTGGGCCAACTCGGGATCAGTTACGAACTCCTGCTGTGTGAGAACGGCAGCCGGGACCGCACGGTGGAGATCGCCGAGCGGCTGCGTTCGGAGATTCCCGCGTTGCGCCTCCTGCGGTATCCCGAGCCAAACTACGGCGGGGCGCTGGCCGAGGGAATCCGCCAGGCGCGGGGCCGGAACATAGTGTGTTTCGAGATTGATTTCTACGACGTCCACTTCGTCGAGTGTGCCCAGGTGCTCCTGAAGAGATACGACGCGGTGATCGGCTCGAAGCGGGCCCGCGGCGCGCGCGACAGGCGGCCGTTCATCCGACGCCTGATCA
>CAYYCI010000451.1:0-4170 GCA_964470215.1 uncultured Planctomycetota bacterium | reverse complement strand
CAATTGTTTGCGGTGCAAAAAGCGTGCCAAAGCCCACGCGCCCCGGCGCGCTGCCCTCCACGGTTTGCTCATAGATGTGCCGCGGAGTGCCGATAGGAGTCGTCCCCCCAGGGTAGGCGCTTGCTGTGGTGTGGCATGGTGCCGCGGGTGCAATCTGTCCGTGGCCTCGGCCGTGGTCGAGGCTGCTTATGAGGAGATGACGATTCGGAGGGTCTCGCCGCGGTCTATGACCAGTGGCCGCAGGAACCCGACGGCGTAGCCCTGGGGGGTCTTCTCGATGATGCATTCGCGGTCGAGGCCGCCGAGGGTGACGCTGACCGGGGTGGTCTTGCGCGTGATAAGCGGGGTGAGGACGCGCCGGACGGTCAGTTCGCCGTATTCGACCGCGATGTCGAGTTCTTTCTTGTCGCGGGTGAGCTTTTGTCGGAGGCTCCCCCAGGCGCCCTCGACGCAGAAGAAGGCGCGGAAGTCGTCCTCGAAGAGCCTCGGGGCGAATCCGATCGTGTTCTCGGGAGCGGAATAGGTGAATCCGCTGAGGGCGAGGAGGAGGCCGTAACTGGCCAGCGAGCGGGCGTAGTGGTGGCCACACTCGAACTCGTCCCACGGGTTGCGCCGCTCGCCGTGGAACCGGTCGCGGAGGCCCTTGACTATCGCCAGTCCCTCCTCGACCATTCGCTCGTAGATCAGGTGGCTGGCGACCTGGTATTCGACCCCGGGCCACACCTCGTCGGCGAACCAGAAGGCGTAGCCCGGCCTCTCGCCTCCTGGCCAGGTGGCCAGGAGGAGGCCGGCCTCGTCGTGGGTGGCGTAGATGCGGTTGGTGGCGACGTGGGCCTTGAGGGATGGTTGCCAGTTGTTCCTGAAGATGGCGGCGAGGGCCTTGCGGATGTTTCGTGGGTTGTAGAGGCGGCCGAGGCCCAGCGTGGTGGCGTGCCACTGGCCGACCAGTTGGTCGGCCAGGCAGCCCTTGCCGAATTGCCAGCGCGGCCAGTCGCTGAAACGGTCGTCGCGCCCTCGCTCGTGGATGCTGCGGAACGGCTCGGGCCACGGGGCGTTGGCCTTGGGGTTGACCTGCTGCTCGTAGTATTCGCCGTTGAAAAGCCGGTCGTCGGACCACTGGGCGCCCTTCTTGGCCAGTCGGCGATAGGTCTCGGCGCTCTTCTCGTCGCCGACCGCCGCGGCCATTTGTTCGGCGGCCAGGAGGGCCGCCAGGTAGAGACTGCCGACCATGGTGTTCGGGCCCCACCACTCGACGTCGTAGGTGTTATGCTGGACGCCCTCGATGACGCCGTCGCGGTCGGCATCCCAGTACTTCCAGGCGAACTCGAGGGCGCGCTTGGCCAGCGGCCACATCTCCTCGAGCCACTCCCGGTCGCCGGCTATCAGCCAGTGGCGATAGACCTGGACGACCAGTCCCATCTGGCCGTCGGCGGCGGGGACGAACGGCTTCGCCGGTCTCCGCCCCAACGGCAACTCCAGGCGAAAGTGGACGAAGCCATCCTCGTCCATCGAATACCTCAGGTGGCTCTCGATCATCGAGCGGTGGAGCGAGGGGAAGAGGTAGGGGAGCGCCAGGGCATAGTTCCACACGTGGGTGCACGAGCCCTCGCAGCAGCCGCTCGTGGCATTGCAGCCCTCGAAGCCGTAGAGGGTGCCGTCCTCGAGCCTCAGACAGGTCGGCGACCTTAGCACCGAAAGTTGCGAACTCACCGCGTCGAGAACGTGGGCAGGAAGGCCCGACGCGAAGAACACGTCGTGGAAGTGGCGAGTCTCCTCGTAGAGGCGATCGTAGGTGCTCACCACATACTCGGCCACGTCCCAGGCATCTTCCCAGAGCGTGGCGTAGTAGTTTCGCCAGGTGGCTGTCCTCTCCGTGCCATCGGCCCCGCGGGTTCGCTTCCAGTGTTCGACCACCGGGAAGTGCCAGGTGATGAAGAAGGGGATCGCCACCTCGGACCCCGGCCCGATCTTCGCGTCGGCCGAGACCGTCCCCGTCGGCGAATCGCCGGTCGGCGGGGGGAACTTGTCGCTGAGGGCAATCGCCTCCCAGAACTTCCAGAGGTTCGCCGGGCCATCGGGCCATCGCGGCCACACCGCGCCATCCTCCCACGGCGTCACGAGGGCGAGCGACCCCGCCTGTGGCGAGGCCGCCTCGAGCCGCGGGTTGCCCAGGAAGAGGCCGATCATGCCCGGCGCCGAGCGGTCCTCGTTCACCTGGCCCGCCGAGCCGGGGCGGCCGACGATGTTCGTGATGCTGCCGTAGATCGAAACCTCGATGGGATTCCGCGACGAGTTCCGCACCCGGTAGATGAGGATCGCCACCGGGATGCCGCTGTCGCGGTCGTTCAGAGGGATGAGCGGGCTGAAAGCCTCGATGACCACTCGGACGGGGAGTTCGGGGTCTTCGAGCCTGACGAAGGCGAAGGGATACTCGCCCTTGAACGATGCCTTCTGGAAGCAGGGGAGGCCTTCGCCGGAGTTTCGCGGCATGGAGTGGCCGTCGCCGACGAAATCGCCGGTCGGCTGGCCGATGAGCGCCCTCAAGCGCGGCTCGCGGCCCTCCTGTCTGATCTTGATGGCGAAGAACGAGTTCGGTGGCGAGAAACCCTTGGCGGGCCGGTTCATTATCTCCCAGTCCCGCAATTGCCCCCAGCCGCCAATGGATATGCAGCCAGTGCCGATCCCGCCGAGTGGAAATGCAATCTGGGAGAGAGCCTTCCCGCGGTAGGTGGTTTGTGGTCCCTTCTTGAGCAGTTCTGCCTTCGTGTATCGGCCTTTTATCGCCGGCATCTTGCCTCCAGACCCTCCGCCCAGGACGAAACCCAGACCCGGATTATAGCACCACGGCAATTCCGATCAAGGACGTTTCCGGCCGCCTCAGACCCTCTCGGCTACCTCGTAGCCCTTCCGATATGAGGGCTTGATCAGGCGGTTGGCCTCGGGATTGTCGAATCGGAAGGTCGCGGGGTCGAATCGGAGGGCCGTGTTCCCTGCCCGATGCGCGATGTTGCCCATGTGCATCGTGACGTTCGAGACGTGGGCGATCGCGATGTCCGCCGTAGGCCGCTTGCGGCTCTTCACACACCCGAGGAAATTGCGGTAGTGGGGCTCATCGCCCGGGCGCCCGTAGGTCTTCTCGACCACCTTCCCCCCCGAGGTCATCACCACCCAGCCGCCCCCGTGCCGCCCGAGGATCATCAAGAGGTCGGAACCGTAGAACTCGATCCTCGTGGCGTTCTGGGTCCAGTAGGGCAGGAGGTCGTTGCGGCGGATCGTCCCCGTGGTCTTCCGCATGTAGCGCGGGTAGTTAGTCATCTCGAACGTCATGACGAACGAGCCGAAGTCGTAGGAGGCGACCTCGACGTCCGGGGTCTCGGAGTCGTCGCCGCGGTAGGCGTAGCGCCCCCCGACGCATCGCACGCTCTTCGGGAACCCCGGGTCGCCCATCACCATGAGGGCCAGATCGATCTGATGGATGCCGTCGTTGCCCATATCCCCGCCGCAGAAGTCCCAGAAATGTTGCCACCCGCTGTAAACGATCCTCTGGTGGAACGGTCGGAGAGGGGCGCGCCCCAGCCACTTGTCCCAGTCGAAGCCGGCGGGGGGCTTGCCAGGGTCGCCGAGACGGAACGGCCCACCTGGCTTCAGATTATAGACCTGGACGAGACACACCTTGCCGAGTTTGCCGCTCTGGACGTAGTCGCGGGCCTTCAGGTCGTAGGGCGCGCTGCGGTTCTGAGTCCCCACCTGCACCACCCGGCCGTACTTCCGCGCCGCCTCGACCATCTTCGTGCTCTCCCAGATGTTGTGCGAGGCCGGCTTCTCCACATACACGTCCTTCCCCGCCTGGCAGGCCATGATGGTGGCGGGGGCGTGCCAGTGGTCCGGCGTGGCCACCACGACCGCGTCGAGGTCCTTGGCCTCGAAGAGGGCGCGCATGTCCGCCACGAGTTTCGGCGGCTCCTTCTGGACGGGCTGGATGAACCTGGCCGCGGCATCGCGGCGGCCGGGAATCAAGTCGCAGAGGTGGGTGACCCTGGCGCCCAACTGCGCCATGCCGTAGGCCACGTATCGCCCTCGCCCCCCGCACCCGATCAGGCCGAGGTTCACCCGCTCGTTGGCCCCGAGGGCCTCGCCTGCGGCGAGAATGGAAAGCCCAGCCAGAGCGCC
>CAYYCI010000450.1:0-4174 GCA_964470215.1 uncultured Planctomycetota bacterium | reverse complement strand
TCGGGCGAGCGGAAGGGGCAGGCCGAGGGCTCGCGCTTGTCGCTACCGTCGGCGGCATACTCGGCGTGGCCCATGTCGGTCACCCGGCCCGCCTCGGCCCAGTTCACCAGCCCGTCGTTCGTGCTCCAGTTGAGGTCAATGACGAGCTTGTCGTGGGCGCGGGGCATCAGGTCGGGGTGGTCCGGCGGCAGGCCGGTCAGGCGCGACAGATACTCGCGGTGGTAGCCGAGGCTATACTCGGTGTGGCCCCAGCGCTCCGCAGGGCGGAGGTTGATGTTGTCCAGAGCCACCTGTCGGCTCATGCGGCGTCTCCACAGGGGCCGCTGTGGGGATTATCGAGGGCTTCGCCCCCATGTCAAAGCGCGATTGTTCCACGAAGAGCACGAAGAGCCAGATCCACGAAGGACACGAGGGACACGAAAGAGGTTAAGTCCACAAAGTCCACCGCGTCCACCAGCTCCACCCCCATGTCACGCAGTTCAGGTCGCTTCATTAGTGGAGCCTTTTGTGGATTGAGCGGTCGAGGGCCTGGCATTGGCAGGGAAGGTGAAGGGTTCTACGCGGCTGGGGCGGCTGGACACCGCGCTCCTCGAGCCGAAGCGTGCGAAGGATTGTCCGTTCGGGGCGACGTGTCGGTCGCGGCGCTGCGAGGCCAAGAAGCCGTGCGTGCGGATAAAGATGATGGTTCGGGCGGCGGAGCGGGCCTATCGGTCGCTGCCGCAGTTTCGCGAGGAGTATGCCCCGCTGGTTCACGAGGCGGTCTTCGCCCAGTTGGTCCTCGCGGCGTTGGACCACAAGTTGCGGCGGAGCGGCCTGACATCTCGGCGGAAGGATGGGAAGTTGAAGCCGAACGAGTTGCTGCGGGAGCGGCGGCAGTGGGCGAGCCTGCTGGTGCGACTCCACAGCGAGATGTGCCTGACCCCCAGGTCGCTCTCGGCGAAGGAGAAGGCCGGGCAGCCCACTGGCCTCCTGGCCGCGACGCTCGGCGCCGACGTGCTCGCGAGAGCCGACGCATCTAACGAGGGGGTTGCCTTGGAGGGGGAGAGTCGGTCTCGCCCTCGCTTGACAGCCCGAGCGCAGCGCGAGTAAAATCACTGACGGCAGGAGCATCGAGAACGATGGGGCTGCAAGGAGCAAGGCTACGGGGGATTGTGGTTGCCGTCCATTTTGCGCCGCAGGTGTCCCTCGACCCTGATAGCCAGAAGGAATTGCAGCGCGCGGTCGAAGAGAGAGGCATTGAGATCAACTATGTCAAGCGTGGGGTGGAGGAGAGCGAGTTGGGGAGGCGCCATCCGAACTCGCGCGAGTTGCTGCGGGTCCACGCGAAGGTGAACGTTCTGACGGTGGACGAGCGATTCCCTCGGCCGAGCGAGACGGTGGTCGTCGAGGAAATTGATGAGGTACTGAAGGCGGCTATCGAGGTCTTCAACCCTAGCCTGCTTCCCGTCTTGTCTGTGCGGATTCGAAAACAAGCTGCTGCCCCTGGCGGGGACGCGAGGGTGTTTCTCGGGGACCGGGTCCTCGGTTTCTCAGAGCGGAGGAAGGCCGCATTTGGGCGCCCCATCCATACCGTGGGCCTCACTTTCTTCATGCCGCCATACAACCTTGGGGATCAGGAGGAAACATCGCCTCGCGAGAGCAACGCAATGGAAGTGAGGATAGAATCGTTAAACGAGAACGTCGCCGACCTCTACCTGGAGTGTGCCTGCCACTTCTTCGAGCCAATGGACCCATCCGAGTTTGCCACCGTGAGGCCGCGGGTCGAAGCGACCGAAAGGTTTCTCGACGAGCGGGTGGTGGCGTTCCTGGAGCAGGGGGAATGACGATGGCTCATGTGGCATCGTACTCGCCACCGAGCAACTGGAACAGGCTGGGGTTGCGGGGCTACTCTAGCGTTGGGCGGCCATCTCTGGACCCGCCACCAGCCTGGTTGTGTAGGCCGGCGCGCGCCCCGAGCCCGACCTCGTGGACCACGCCCGAGACCTCAGAGCTCAGCGACGAGGAGTTGCTCGAGTTGGCCGAGCGGGAAGGGCACTTCAGCTTTCTGGAAGACCCGTGCGAGGATGTTTATACATGGGAGGACGGGGAAGAGGCCTAAAACAGGGCGATGTGGTCCTGATAAACTTCCCTTTCAGCGACCGGTCGTCCGCTAAGGTGCGGCCCGCACTCGTCATCTCCAACGACAGGCACAACGCACGGGACGTTGACCGGCTCTTTGTGTTGATTTCCTCAAACGTCCGCCTCCGCAGCGAGGAGGACATCTTGTTGTCTCCGGAGGACCCGGACTTCGCTGCATCAGGACTGAAGCGTCCCTCTGTCCTTCGCTGCACGAAGCTCATAAACCTGGACAGATCCAAGCTTCGGGTGAGGAGGCTTGGCCGAGTAAGCCGCGAGTTGCTGTGTCGCGTCGCTAATGCGATCTCTGCGGCCGTTCATCCAAGCTGAATCCACCCCCCACAGCTGACACGGCTCCCGCGCACCTCTCCGCAGCGGCTGTTGCCCCTCACACATTCCCTTCACCACTCTCGTAGACGGGCTATTGGTTGCCGGGGTTTTCAACCATGGGGAAGGTAAATCCCCCGGAATTTACCGCTGGGCGCCTAGCGCGGTACCGGCGCGAGCCGATCGCCTTCCTCGAGGAGCAATACGTCTGTCGCAATGCCCACACGGGGCGCAACGAACTGGTGCGCCTCGAGGCCTGGCAGCGGAAACTCCTGGGCGACATTCTCGCCACACGCCGTCCCGACGGCCGCCGCCAATACAACATGGCCC
The DNA here is from genome assembly GCA_964470215.1 of uncultured Planctomycetota bacterium. GTDB lineage: Bacteria > Planctomycetota > PUPC01 > DSUN01 > DSUN01 > CAYYCI01. Next base: position 1,402 of record CAYYCI010000450.1, on the reverse strand, counting down.
TCATCGGCCTCGGCAAGAAGAACGGAAAGAGCGAGATGGGGGCCATGGTGGCCACCTGGTTCGCCTTCTGCGACGAACCCGAGGGCGAGATCGTCATCGCGGCCAACGACATGGAGCAGGCGTCCACGATCACGTTCAAGCGCGCGGCCCGCGCGATCCGCAACAATCCCGTCCTGGCCCGCGAGTGCAAGATCGGGCGCTACGAGATTCGGGTCCTCGCCACCGGCACCGTCATCCGGGCAATCGCTCACGACACACCAGGCGCGGCCGGCAACATGGCCAACTGCACGATCTTCGACGAACTCTGGGGCCTCCGCGACCGCGAGTTCTTCCACCAACTCACCCAGAATCCCGTCCGCAAGCAACCCCTCACCCTGATCACGACCTACGCCGGCTACGACCGCAATAGCCTCCTCTATGAGCTTTACGAGCGCGGTAAACGAGGCGACGACCCCTCGTTCTACTTCTTCTGGCCCGAGGGCGAGGAAGCGGCCAACCCGGCCTCGTGGGTCACCAGGGGGTACCTCGACCAGCAGCGACGTCGCCTCCCCGCCCAGGTCTTTCGTCGGCTTCACTGCAACCAGTGGTCCACGCCGGATGAGCCGTTCGTGGAGGCCTGGCAGGTCGAGCGTTGCACCACCGGCAAGCGCAACCTCGCGGGGGCTTTGCCAGGGGTGGACCACGTTCTGACCTGCGACCTGGGCCTCACGCGCGACCGAGCGGCGGTCGCCGTGCTCCATCGCGACGACCGTCGGGGGCGGACCGTCCTCGACGACCTGAGGGTGTGGGAGGGGAGCCGCCAGCGGCCGGTACGGATAGCGGAAGTGGCCGCGACGCTCGAGGAACTCCATCGCCGCTTCAGGCCGCGATGGGTGGTGGTGGACCCCTGGGAGATGCGCTCGTTCATCCAGGCGCATCCCCATTGGCGCATCGCGGAGTTCAATTTCGCTGGTTCGCCGATGCGGGAGATGGCCCAGGCGCTCTATGCGGCGATTGCCGACGGCGAACTCGAACTCTACCCCGCCGCAGGGCGCTTCCGCGGCCGCGACGGGGCCGACCACGACCTCCAGAGGGAGTTGATGAGCCTGGTCCTTGTCGAGGGGCCTGGCGGCTACAAGTTCGACCATCGCTCTGGCCAGCACAACGACATGGCCGTGGCTGTGGGGATGGGGGTTTGGAAACTCGCGCGAGAGGCAGGCCGCCCGGCGGCCTGGCGCCAGATGCTCGCCGCCGAACTCGCCCTCGAGGGCGAGGCGGCACTCTCCCCCGACGCCCAGTGGGCGAGGGCCGCCAGGGCCGCAGGACACAGGGTCGTTGATCTGGGGTGGGCGAGGGTCGACCTCGAGACAGGAGCCGTCCTCAGGCGGGGGGCCGGGGGCGCGAGGGTCGTGGTGTGAAGGGA
>CAYYCI010000449.1:2408-4180 GCA_964470215.1 uncultured Planctomycetota bacterium | reverse complement strand
GACCCACGTGGCCGCCTGGGGCAGGCGGGCCGACGGGGCGCTTGTCGACCTCGGGGTCTCGAGCCACCAATTGGCCAGCGCGGCCAGGGGCTTCAGTTTCTCCCTCGAGGGGCCGCTGGACATGCGGATGGACACGAGCGGCGGGATGACCGCCGGGGACTTGCTCAGGCGGGCCGGCGCGGCGGAACTCGAGCGCCTCTTGCGCGAGTTCGGCCAGGAGCGCTACGCGAGGCGGATCGCGCGGGCCATCGTCGAGAACCGCCGGCGGCTGAAGACCACCGGGGACCTGGCCCGCCTGGTCGAGCGTGTGGTTCCCCGGCGCGAGCGGCGCATCCACCCGGCGACCCGCACGTTCCAGGCCTTGCGCATCGCGGTCAACGACGAATTGGGCGCGCTCGATCAGGCGTTGGGGTGCCTGCCGCGATGGCTCGCCCCGGGCGGAAGGGTGGCGGTCATCAGTTTCCACTCGCTCGAGGACAGGATCGTCAAGCGGAAGTTTCGCGACTTTGCGGCCGCGGGGGAACTCGTCGTGCTGACCCCGAAGCCCTTGCGTCCGAGGCCGGAAGAGGTGGCGGCGAACCCGCGGGCGCGGAGCGCGCGCCTCAGAGCTGCGGAAAGACGAATTGCCAACTGAAGCGAGGAAAGAACACAGGCGATGAGCCAGCACAGCGGACACAGGCGTCGGATGTGGCTGGCCACCGCGTTCACGCTTTGCCTCTTCGGGGGCCTGGTCGGGCGGTTGTGTTTCATTCAGGGCAAGGGCCTCTGCCGCTACCGCGAACTCGCCTGGGAGCAACATTTCGCCAGGGTGCCGCGCGCCGGGCGCCGCGGCGACCTGTTGGACCGCAGGGGGCGGACGCTCGCGACCTCGGTGCGGGTGGATTCGGTCTTCGCCGACCCCAGACGTATCGCCGACCCCGAGGTGACAGCCAAGCGGCTTGCCTGGGCGCTCGGGGTGGACGCGCGGGAACTCGTCCGGCGTTTCTCGCGGACACGGGAGCTGGTGTGTGTGGGGGCGGAACTCGACCCGGTGCAGATCGGCCGGTTGGAGGCGCTCATCGCCCGTCGGGGCCTGAGCGGGGCATTGGAAGTGCGGCGCGGCGCCCTCTACGTGCGACCGGAGCGGCTCGGCTCGCGAAAAGCGCTTGCGGCCGACCTGGCCCCCATCCTGGGGCGCTCGCGCCGGGACCTCGAGGACGACCTGGACGGCAGGATGTGTTTCGTGTGGGTGAAGCGGAAAATCTCGCCGCCAGAGAAAAAGCGCCTTCTGGTCATCGGGGGCCTGGAGGGGGTGGGCCTGGTCCCCGAGTACAAGCGGGTGTATCCCAACGGCGAACTTGCCGCGCAGTTGATCGGCTTCGTGGGCGTGGATGGCGAAGGGCTGGCGGGCCTGGAACTGGCGCTCGACGACCTCCTCAAGGGCACAGACGGCTACGTGGAGGTCCAGCGCGACGCGGCAGGTCGCCCGGTGGCGCCCCCAAGGCCGCTAGGACGCCCAGCGAGGACCGGCTCGAACGTCCAGTTGACCCTCGATGCGGTCATTCAATCCTACGCCGAGGAGGCGTTGCGCGAGGCCTGGGACCTCTGGGCGCCTCAGGCCGCAGTGGCCGTCGTGGTCGAGCCGGCGACGGGGGATATCCTCGCCGCCGCCTCGCTGCCGTCCTTCGACCCGAACCGCTACCAGGAATACGCCCCCGAGACACTCAAGGCCGCCTCTCGCGCGCGCTACGTCGTGGATTGGATGGAGCCCGGGTCGGTGATGAAGCCTTTCG
>CAYYCI010000449.1:0-2308 GCA_964470215.1 uncultured Planctomycetota bacterium | reverse complement strand
AGTTACTCGCTGCCCTCGATCTGTGTGGGGCAGGAGGTGTGTGTGAACCCGCTCCAGTTGGCGCTTGGGTATTGTGCGCTGGCGAACGGGGGCCTTCTGGTCAAGCCGAGGGTGGTCTGGCGGAGCCAACGCCACGACGGCACCTGGGCCGAGCGTCCGGCCAGGGTGGTCGGGCGCGCGGTCCCGGAGGCCGTCGCTGCCAGGGTTCGCCGGGTGCTCTGCCGGGTCGTCGAGGAAGGCACAGGGAAGCGGGCGAAACTTGACGCCTGGACCGTTGGCGGGAAGACGGGCACGGCCCAGAAGCCGTCTCCGACCGGGGGCTTCTCCCACGACGACGTCGTTTGCTCGTTCGTGGGGATGGCGCCGGTGGAGCGTCCGAGGCTTCTGGTCGTGGTTTCGGTTGACAGGCCGACTCGCCACGTGGGCGGGCGTCATTTCGGTGGAACGGTTGCTGCGCCGGTCGTTGGCAGGATTCTGGAGCGTTCGCTGGCTTACCTGGGGGTTGCGCCTGACAAGCCCGACTCGCTCTTCCGCCTTGGCCTGGCAGCGAGGCCAGGAGGCCAAAGGCAATGAAACTAGGCAAGTTGGTCGAGTCGCTCGAACAGGCGGTGTTGGTGAACTTCTCCGAGCGGGGCATACGCGGCCTGACGCTCGACTCGCGGAAGGTTCGTTCGGGGTATCTGTTCGCGGTGGTCCCGGGGCCGCGCTGCGACGGCTCGCGTTATGTTCCCGACGCTGTCGGCCGGGGCGCGGTGGCGGTCCTTGCCTCGCGGAAGGTGATGGTGCCGCCGGATGTCGCCCTGGTGCTCGTGCCGGATGTGCGGGTGGCGCTCGCCGAACTTAGTTGCCGCTTCTACGGTCGGCCCGCCGAACTCGTCCAGACCGTGGGCATCACGGGCACCAACGGCAAGACGACGGTTGCAGCGCTTGTCCGCTCCCTGCTGACGAACGCCGGGCGGCAGGCCGCGCTCATCTCGACCGTGGTCCACCAGATCGGCTCGAGGATTCTCCCCGCCGCCAACACCACGCCCGAGAGCCCGGAACTCCAGGGCTATTTCGCCGAGATGGTCGAGCGCCATATCCGCTATGCCGTAATGGAGGTCAGTTCACAGGGGCTGGACCAGCACCGTGTCCTGGGTATTCCGTTCGCGGTGGCGGCGATGACCAACGTGACGCCTCACGAACACCTCGACTACCACGGCACCTTCGAGGCGTATCGGCGAGCGAAGGCCCGGCTCTTCGAGAGCCTCGGCGAGGACGCCACGGCGGTGCTCAATGCCGACGATCCGAGTCGGCGTTACTTCGCCGACCGTTGCCAGGCGAGGAAGATGACCTACGGCCTGGACAGCCGGGCCGACGTCCGCGCCTCCGTCGAGGCCGCGGACCCCGGCGGCACGACCTTCACCCTCTACACACCGGCCGGCCGCGCCCAGGTCCGCTCCCGCCTGATCGGGCTCTACAACGTCCAGAATGCCCTCGCGGGGGTGTGTTGCGGCCTGGCCCTCGGGCTCGACCTTGCCACAATCGTTTCGGGTATCGAGAGGTTCGAGGGCGCGCCGGGGCGATTGGAGCGGGTGGACATCGGCCAGGGGTTCACCGTGCTTGTGGACTACGCCCACAACCACGAAGGCCTGCGGGCCGTGTTGGGCGCGTTGAGGTTGGTGCTGGGCAAGGGCGCGCGGTTGATCGTGGTCTTCGGAGCGGGAGGCGACCGCGACCCCACCAAGCGGCCGCTCATGGGGGAGGTGGCGAGCGCTCTTGCCGACATCGTGGTGCTGACCGCCGACAACTCGCGCTCGGAGGACACGCGCGAGATCATCAAGGCCATCCGCTCCGGCGTGGTGCCGGAGAGAGTGTGTATCGAGGAACCGGACCGCCGCGCGGCGATCCGCCGGGCAATCACTCTCGCCCGACCCGGCGACGTGGTGCTGATCGCCGGGAAGGGCCACGAGAGATATCAGGATATCGGCGGAGTGAAGTATCAGTTCGACGACCGCGAGGAGGCGCGTCGCGCGCTCCTGTCGCTGGCATTGAGCCATCGGGCGGCCGGGAGCGTGGCCCTTTCCGCCGGGGGTCTGGGCTGACGGCGCGCCGGCGCGTCGCAACGAGATCGGAGGCCAAGCATGGCGACGGCCAGCCCCAGGACGGCAGCCCCATCTCCACGATGGGAGCCCACCGAGCCAACCCTCGCAGTGATCGTCACCGACGAGCGGGGACTGGTCTGTGGCTTCTCCTCGAACATCGGCGAGATGGGCCTGGACGCCGGGGTCGAGCGCATCGGGCGCCACTGGAGCGAGATGTTCCCGAG
>CAYYCI010000448.1:0-4192 GCA_964470215.1 uncultured Planctomycetota bacterium | reverse complement strand
AGATGCTCCGCCGCGCGGGATTCGTGCGTGTCGAGGCCCGCCGCATCGCCAGGAAGCAACTGACCTGGGCGCGCGGCTTCAAACCACCCATCGGCAACTGAGGACGCCTCGCCATGACCAAGCACACCGACATCTTCGTCATCGGCACCGGACCATCCGGCATGGCCGCCGCCAGGACCGCCAAGAGGCGCAGGCCCGACCTGGCCGTAACCGCCATCCGCCGCGAGCGCAGCTATATCCCCTGTGCTCTCCCATATGCCCTCGGAAACGAAATCCCCGTCGACTCCTACCTCAAGGATGAGGACAAACTCCTCACCTCCATCGGCATCGAGGTCCTCGAAGGCCAGGTCGAGAAGATCGAGCCCGGCATCCACTCCCTCACACTTGACGATGGCAGCCGCTGGGAGTATGAAAGGCTCATAGTGGCCACCGGCGCCGAACCCATCAGACTCCCGGGCCCCGGCTCGGACGCTCCCAACGTCTTCACGGTCCGGACCCCGGCCGATATCCATCGCATCGTGGCCTACCGCAAGAAAGGCATGCGGGTGGTCGTGATCGGCGGCGGCTACATCGGGATCGAGGTGGCGTGTATGATGCGCCGCGCCGGTCAGCCCGTGGAACTGGTGGAACTGATGGACCGCCTGATGCCCAGGACCCTGGACCGCGAGTTCTGCGCCGCGGCCCGCCAGCAGATGGAAGGGGGCGGAGTGGCCGTCCACCTCGGCGCCGGGGTCGAGAGGATGGTCGTGGGCGAGGACGGCCTGGTCGGCGAACTCGTCCTCTCCAACGGCGCCAGGCTGGGGGCCGACCTGGTGGTTCTCGCCCTCGGGGTCAAGCCCAGGCTCCGGCTCTTCGAGCAGGCCGGCATTCGCACCGAGCGCGACGGCGTGGTCGTGGACGACCACATGCGAACCAGCGCGCCCGACGTCTTCGCCTGCGGCGACTGCACCCACTTCCACCACTTCGTCACCGGCCGGCCCGCACGGGGCAAACTAGCCACCAACGCCATCTTCCAGGGCAAGGTGGCCGCACTCAACGCCATCGGCGAGGACCGCACGTTCGACGGATTCATCAACGCCTGCGTCACCGACATCTTCGACCTTCGCGTGGGAGCCGCCGGCCTGCGCGAGGAAGACGCCGCCCAGGCCGGAATCGAAACCTTCACTGGCACAGGTGTCTCCCGCGACGCCTATCCCATGTTCGAAGGCAACAACCCCGTCACGGTCAAACTCGTCTTCAACCGCGCCAATCGCCAACTCATCGGCGGACAGGTCGTCGGCCACCGCGCGGTGGCCGAGCGTGTGGACCTCATCGCACTCGCCATCCACAACAGGCTCCAGGTCGAGGCCATCGCCAAACTCCAACACTGCGCACACCCACTCCAGAGCGGAGTCCCGGCACACAACCCCATCGTGATGGCCGCGGAAGACGCCGCGCGAAAACTCCGCGACACCAAGCAATAGCAACAAGGAGGAAACCAACCATGCCGTGGGTCGACGAGGAAAGGTGCACCGGCTGTGGCACGTGTGTGGAGGCCTGCCCAGCCAACGCCATCACTTTCACCAAGGCCGGCAAGGCCGACATAAACGACTCTGAATGCATCCGCTGCGGAACCTGCCACCACGTGTGCCCCGCCGAGGCCGTCCGCCACGATAGCGAGCGAATCCCCCAGGACGTCGAAGCCAATCTCCAGTGGGTCCGCAGGCTCATGGGCAACTTCCGCACCGAACAGGAACGCCGCGCACTCGTCGAGAGAATGGTCCGCTACTTCAACAAGGAACGCAAAGTCGCGGAAATGACCGTCGAGCGCCTTCGTGGCCTCGCACTCTGACCGCCGCGCAGGCACCACGGGCGCCCGGCCCGCCCGTGCAAGAAAGGGGCGTCGGCCCGTTGCCGATCGCGCTCTCATCGCTCGGAGTCCTCGTCATTGCCGCCCTCATGGCCATGACCGGGCGCGGCGGCGGCAATTTCTACGTCCCCCTCCTCGTCGCTTCCGGCCTGCCCATGCACCAGGCGGCCACCACCGGGCAATTGGTCCTGGTCGCTACGGCGCTGGCCGCGGTCGTGGTCTTCCAGGGGAAGCGGGTCGTGGACTGGAAACTCGCCCTCGTCATTGACCCCCCGACCGACGTCATGGCGTTCGTCGGAGGCTACTTCGCCCACGCGCTGGGCGGCTCGACCTTGAAGTTCATCTTCTCCGGGTTGCTCGTCCTGGCTGGTTTTCTTATGCTGCGGCCGGTGCGCGAGCGCGGCGGCCACCGTGCCCCGGGAATCGGCCTCTGGCGACGCCACTTCGGCGACCACGACTACGTCGTCAACCTCTGGCTCGCCCTGCCCATCACCGCGGCAACCGGCCTGGTCGCCGGCATGGTGGGCATCTCGGGGGGCAGTTTCAAGGTGCCGCTCATGGTGCTTGCGTGTGGAGTGCCGATGCGGGTGGCCGTGGGCACCTCGTCCGCCATGGTTGCCGCCACCGCCCTGATGGGCTTCCTCGGCCACAGCGCGGCAGGCGACCTCGACGCGCGGGTGGCCGTCCCGCTCGCGCTGGTCGGCGTCGTCGGGGGGCTCCTGGGCAGCAGGTTCTCGCTTCGGACCCGGCCGGCCACCCTCAAGCGACTCTTCGCCTACACCACCCTCGCCGCCGCCCTCTTCATGGCGGCAAACGCCCTGTTCAGCCGCGGCGGCTAGGGGGACAGCCAGATGCCAGAGAACGAGGAATTCGATCATCTCGGCTTCCAACAGCGCCTGGCCGAGCTCGAAGCCGCGCGCACACGCGCCCGCCAGATACTTGAAGTGGCCGAGGGGGCTGACGAGACGGCCTTGCGGGCCGCATATCGCCAGAAGGCCAAGCTCCTCCACCCCGACCGCGCCCAGGAAAGCCCCGACGCCCACAGGCAGTTCCTCCTCCTCCGCGCAGCCTATAACCTCCTCGCACACGGAAAACTCGACCCCATCCTCACCGAACCCGAGCCCCAACAAGGCGACGAGCCCCACAGCAAGTACAACCTCGACTCCAAGTGGGGCCACTTCCTGTGGTGGCGCGAAAAGTTCTTCGGGAAATGAGCGTCCGGGAATGCAAGGAGCAGGAGCGCCCGCTTCGCTATGCCGGCGTTTCCCCTGTTCCGAGCGCCCGTGGCCTGACGCCGTGTCGGAGGAGGTGATGCTGAGCTCGTGCGCCCGCCTGACCGCGGCGGCGACCCGCTCGGGGGCCGGGAGGAGTGTGTAACCCGCAAGAGCTATTCGTGGTCGGCGTTTGCTCGCCCTCGTCGCGCGCGGTACCATACCGCCCAGCAAAGCCACACGGCGAAGGAGCAAGAAATGCGACTGGGCCTGGTGACCTACAATCTGGCCAGGGACTGGGACCTGCCAACGATCATCGAGATGTGTGAGAAGACGGGCTTCGAGGGGGTCGAACTGCGCACGAGCCACGCCCACGGCGTGGAGGTCACGCTCTCGAAGGCCCAACGCCAGGAGGTCCGCAAGCGCTTCGAGGACTCGGCGGTCGAACTGGCCGGCCTGGGCAGCGCCTTCGAGTTCGATTCGCCTGACCCCGATGCGGTGCGCAGGAACATCGAGGGGACCAAGGAATACGCCATCCTGGCGGCGGACGTCGGCGCCCCGGGGATCAAAGTCCGACCCAATCGCCTCCACGAGGACGAGGGCATCCCGAAGGAGAAGACCCTCGAGCAGATCGGCCTGGCGCTCAGGGAATGTGCCGAGTTTGCTAACGACTATGGCATCCAGGTTCGCCTCGAGGTCCACGGCCGGGACACGTCGCTCTTGCCGAACATCCGCGCCATCCTCGACGCCGCCGACCACGAGAATCTGTTCGTCTGCTGGAACAGCAATAAGACTGACCTGGACGCCAACGGGAGCATCGAGGCGAACTACGCTCTGGTGCGAGGGCGCATCGGCCTGGTCCACATCACCGAGTTGGCTGACGAGGGCTATCCGTGGCGGCGCCTCTTCGCCCTTCTGGCCGAGGATGGCTACGAGGGGTTCACCCTGGCCGAGATAGGCCAGCCGAGCCTCGAGCCCGAGCGCTTCATGCGCTACTACCGCGCGCTCTGGCTCGCGTACCAGCCGTGTTGCTGAGCGCGCGGTGGCGCCTCAATCACACACTAGCGGTTTGCCGTCGGGGGTCGTCACCCGCAGGTAGAAACCCCAGTCGCCGCCCCCCTGACTGCACTTG
>CAYYCI010000447.1:2925-4193 GCA_964470215.1 uncultured Planctomycetota bacterium | reverse complement strand
CGCCGCCGACGGGGTTATCGAGAACCCCATAATCAGGGGCCACACTCCCGGAGGAACTGTGCCCCCTCTCCTTGACCATCCGTGGGATAGTGTGGTACGATCCGCTCGTTGGACGGAGGTTGATAGTGCGGATAGTGGCGCTTTGGTTTTTCGCGGCGGTGGTGCCGGCTTTTGCTGGCGAGGCGCCACCACCAGATGCCCAAGGCGGTGAGCGCCCACACCGGGTGGTCGAGGCCATCGCGCGCCTGAAACTCCCCGAACGCAAGGAACGGCTCCGGGCGCTCAAGACCATCCAACGCTTTCCCGAAAAGGCCATCCCCTATTTGATCAAGGCCGCCAGGAGCGACGACGCGCTCTTCCGTGCAAGAGTGGCAAACGCGCTGGGCCTGGTCGGAAAGGGCGACCGCGACGCACTGTGGGCACTCTCCGTCCTCTTGAAAGACCCCGACACCATGGTCCGCCGCGAGGCCATCGCGGCCCTGGTCCGCGCCGGCGATCCCAGCCAGGTGGCCGCGATTCGGCCTCTGGTGGACGACCGCCAGTCAGCGGTGCGCGCGGACGCAGTTCGCGCTATCGCAGCGCTCGACCCCCCGAACGCCGCGGCCAACATGAAAGAACTCCTCGCCCACGACGACGCCCGCGTCCGCCGAACGGCCCTCGCCGAACTCCTCACCCTCAAGCCACAAGGGCTCGCGGCCGCCGTCACCGCGTTGCTGGACGATCCGGACCCCGGGGTCCGCGGCGATGCCGCAGCCGCTCTTCCCACCCTGGCCGGGAAGGCCGCGGTTCCCAGGCTCCTCGACCTGCTCGACGACCGGTCGCCGTACGTGCGGTCGGTTGCCGTGGCCGGCCTCAAACGGCTGGCCGCCAGAGAGGCCGCGCCGCGGTTTCTGGAGTTGCTCGACGACAAGGACGAGGGGGTCCGGTGTGAGGCCATCTCGGCTCTCGGAGCGCTCCGCGCGACCGCGGCAATCCGCCCGCTCATCGGGCGGTTGACCTCGGGGTCGGCGCGGGTTCGGGAGCGAGCCGCCTTGGCCCTCGGGCTTTTCCGCCGCGAGGCCCTCGCGGCGGTCCCCGGCCTCATCGTGCTCCTGGACGACAAGGACGAGGGGGTGCGGCAGAAGGCCGACCTCGCTCTCCGCCTCATTCTCGGCCGCAACGTTGGCTACGAGGCCGCCGCCCCGCGGGAACAACGCCTGGAGGCCATCGCACGGTGGCGGGCGCTCTGGCAGAAGGCCCCCAGGTAGCACCAACCCGCCCTCGTTCGC
>CAYYCI010000447.1:0-2825 GCA_964470215.1 uncultured Planctomycetota bacterium | reverse complement strand
GACCGGGAGGGCTGGCGGACGATTGCCCTCGAGGAGGAACTAGTGGCCGAGGAGGCGACGAGCGCCCCGCCCGAGGGGAACCTTCCCACCCTGGTCGAGCGCCACGAGGTCCTCCACCCGGACGAGATTGCCGAACTGTTCAGCCGCCGCGACATTGCCGAATTAGAGTTGATCCTGCGCACGAGCGCGGAGCCGAAAGAGCGGATAACCGCTCTGCGACGCCTGGCGCTCTCGCCAGCGAGCGAGCGGGAGAAGTTGGCGCTGTTTGCCTTGGCGCTCATGGACCGCGACGCCCTGGTTCGCAGCGAGGCCGCTCAGGCCCTCACCACGCTCGGCCTGGCACCCGAGGTGGCCGAGGACGCGCGCGCACTGGCCGAGGGGAACGAGCGGCAACGCCGAGCGGCTGCCCGGAGGGTCGGCAGCCGCTTCCAGCAGGCGAACGAGACCGAGGTCGGGGTCCTGTTGCGCATCGTGGCGGGCACCCTGCGCTACGAGCCGTCGCTGGAGGTTCGCAGGTTGTTGATTCGCGCGGTCGAGGGAGCTTGCAAGGCGGTGGCGAGCCGCGCCAACACGACCCGCGAACTGGCGCGGATGCTCCTCGGCCAACTGCGCGACGCCGCCGAGGAACTCGGCCCCGAGGTCCGCCGGGTCCTCGCCCTTCTCGGCAAGTTCAACCCCGGCGACCTCTACGCCTACCTCCAGGAGGAACTGGCCGCCACCTCCGACCACGCGCTCCGACGACTCGTCGTGGCAGTAGCAGGGGACGCGGCCACGACGAAAGACCAGCAGCGCCAGGTCTGCCGCCAGGCCGTCGAGGAGATCGCCGCTAGCGACGACCCCTCGGTCGAATGCCTCCAACTAGTCAACCTCCTGGGGAGAGTAGGCGAGGTGGCGGTTGAGGAGGCCGCCGAGCGGGTCCTCGAGGTGCCGGAGGCGGCGCAGGAGTGCCTGGTCAGGGTGCTCGACGCCGTTGCCACGCGCACCACAGCGAGCCCGCGGCTGAAGGCCAAGGTGGGCCGGATTTTCCTCTCGGTCCTCCAGCGGGGGCAGCGCTCGGCGAGGTTGGCCGTGGTCCACTCGCTGGCGACAGTTGACCCGGCGGTGCCGGCGCGGACCCGTCGCGCGCTCGCAGCCGAACTGCTGGCCTCCCTCCAGGAGTACGCCAACCCCGGGATCGTGTCGGCCATCGAGGCCACGCTCGGCAAACTAGGAGCGCCTGCCATCGAGCCGGTCCTGGAGACCCTGGCCGAGGGACAGAAGCCGGGGTCGAGGGTGAGTGCGGCGCGCGCACTGGGCGCTCTGGTGCCGAGACTTCCAGCCGACGACCACAGCACCGCGCGGAAGGCCATCTCGAAGGCCCTGGAGGTGCTGGCGGGCGACTTCCCCGACCGACAAACCCTTGCGCGGATGGTCGGGCAGGCGTGTGCCGGGCCGGCCGCCGACGACCAGACGGTGGCCTCCGTGGCCGAGGCGCTGCGCGGCTACGTGCTCGACAAGGAACTCTCGAACGCTGCCCTCGACGGGCTAGGGCGAGTGGCGCTCAGCCCGAAGGCGCCCAGGGCGCTCAAGGTCGAACTGGTGAGCTTCTTCGGCAAACTCCTCGAGCGCGAACTCCCCGAGATCGAGGCCACCACCGAAAGCCGCGACGACGAACTCGTCTACACCCTCGGCGGCGAGGTCGCCGCATACACCGAACTCCTCCCCGGTCTCATCACCGGTCTCCAGAACGTGGCCACGACCTCCCCGGGGGTCTTGCGCCATCGGGCGCTCGGCCACCTGCTCGCCCTCTGGCGCAAGGTCGCAAGGGGCGAGGAGCAACTCGGCCCTGGCAACACCGAACTCCTGCTCAACGCATTCCGAGCGGTTGGCACCCTTGCCGACACCGAGGGGCCGGACCGCGTGGCCATAGCCGAGGCGCTGGCGCTCAGGAAGGATTACTTGCCGACATACGCCGCGTTGGCCGAGGTGATAGTGGCCGGTGGGAAGGAAATGAGCGGGGCGGCTCGCGCCCTGGCCGAGGAGATGCTCGAGCGCGAGGCCACCGACCGGCAACTCAGCGACAACGAGCGCCTGTTGCTCCTGCGCTCGCTGGTGGTGCTGGGCACCCGCGCGCCATTGGGTAGGGGCGCGAGGCGGCTGCGCGAGCGGGTGGTCGGGGCCGCGCTCGATGCCCGCGCGCGCGACCTCGAGGGCGCCGAAACCCTCCTCGAGGAGGTGGCACGCTCGCCGGGTCTCCCGGCCAGGCTCCGCGCGCGGGTTGTGGCGCGTCTGGAGGCCAGTGTGAAGGCCCGCGCCGGTCGTGTCGAGGGGCGTTAGCGCCCAGTGCAGCGAGGCTTACGTCGCCTTGCAATGGGCGGCGCCCCGTGGTACAATGAGGTCAGGCACGAGCAAGCCCAGCGATTGTGCGAGGACGGGCCACCCACGATGCCTGAACCCCGGCTCCGCTTCAAAGTCGTCAGCGACGTCCTGGGCGGCCAGGAATTCGTCCTCGAGCCCCACTGGCCGATCACCATAGGCCGCACCGACGAAAACTCCGTGGTCCTCGACCACAAGAGCGTCTCCCGACGCCACGCCAAGATCGAGAACAACGGCGGGTATTACGTCCTGACCGACCTGGGAAGCCACAACGGCACCCGCGTCGGTCAACAATTGGTCACCCGCCACTACCTGAAGCCGGGCGATCTGGTGTGGTTCGGACAAGTGGGGGTGGAGTTTTCGATAGAGAACGAGGCCGAGGCCGTTGGGGTGCCTGCGGTCGTGTCGGCCGGGAGCGAGGCCGGGGCCGCGCTCGAAAGGCCACTCACGCTTGGAGAGGTTTTCGAGCC
>CAYYCI010000446.1:0-4193 GCA_964470215.1 uncultured Planctomycetota bacterium | reverse complement strand
GTTTGGGGCGCTCTGAGGGTCAGTGGTGCCACCCGGGGGGAGGGGATGTGTTTGCTGGAGCACCGCAGGAGGCTTCTCGAGGGCTCCAGAGGGCGATTTTTCTCTCGCGGGGCGCACCGCTCCTGTCAGCCTGTCTGCGTGCGGCGACGCACCTGTCTGCGTACGCACGGGCAGGCAGGCAGGTCGGTCGCCTGCCGGTCTGTGCGGGTGCTCCGTGGGCGGTCAGGTGCCCGCGGGGGATGGCTCCTTACGCCGCCAGAGCCGCCTGAGTTTCATCAGCCGCTGGCGGGTCTGCGTGAGGCTGACGCCGAGTTCCGAAACTCTCGATGAACTCCCGCTCCGAGTAACCCCGCTCCCGGCTCTTCAGCCGAACCTCCCCCTCGACCACCTCCGGTTCTCCCGAACTATCCCAACGAATCCAACTAAAACCCAGCACCACAAGAAATCCCCAGGGAACGATTAAGGACCAACACGGAGCAACACGGACGAGCACGGACGGACGCGGATAGGCCGACCAGGGTCGGGTAGCGTTTTGATTGCCGGGGGCCAGGGGCTATAATAAACCACCTGACGCATCCAGCCCCGACGAGTATTTTTTGGAGACGACAGGCCGCGATGAGCACCGTCGAGACCCCCGCGTCGCAAGCCGCTAGCAGCCCGAACATCTATAAGCCCACCTTGATGAAGATCGCCTCGACGACCGACGAGGCGCCAGCGGTGAGGACCTTCCGCCTGGAGTTCCTCGACCCCGCCCTGGCGGAGAACTTCAGTTTCCAGACCGGTCAATTCGGCGAGTACTCGGCCTTCGGGGCCGGGGAGTGCACCTTCTGCATCGCCTCGCCCGCCACCCGCAAGGGCTACATCGAATGCACCTTCCGCGAGGCAGGCCGCGTAACGCGGGCCTTGGCTCGATGCGAGGTGGGCGACGTCGTGGGCTTCCGCGGCCCCTACGGCAACCATTTCCCGGTCGAGGAATGGGACGGCAAACGCCTGATCTTCATCGCGGGCGGGATTGGCCTGCCCCCAGTCCGCTCGGTCATCTGGACGTGTCTCGACCAGCGCGAACGTTTCGACGAGGTCTTCATCGTCTATGGCGCCCGAACGGTGGCCGACCTGGTCTATAAGCGCGAACTGGCCGAGTGGGACGAGCGGGACGACGTGACCCTCATCCAGACCGTGGACCCCGGCGGCGAGACCCCCGAGTGGCAGGGCAAGATCGGTTTCGTGCCCACGGTCGTCAAGGAGGCCAAACTGCCCACCGACAATGCCGTGGCGGTGGTCTGCGGCCCGCCGATCATGATCAAGTTCACCCTGGCCGTCTTCTCCGAGATGGGCTTCCCCCTCGAGCAGGTCTACACCACGCTCGAGAACCGCATGAAGTGTGGACTGGGCAAGTGTGGGCGGTGCAACGTCGGGCCGATCTACGTCTGCAAGGAGGGACCCGTCTTCACCGCCGCACAACTGGCCAAACTCCCCATGGACTATTGACCAGGACGTCTGGCCGATGGCCTGCCTGAGGCCCGCGACGCTCGCCCTCGCTTTCGGTTGGGTCGTCGGAGCCTGGGCTGGGGAGCCGTTCGACTATTTCGCCAACTCCTGGAGCGTCGTCGGGCTCAAGGACTACGCCCACGGCGCCCGTGTCACCCCCTCGAACGAAGTCCTCCTCGGCGGAAAGGCCAAACTCGCCTTCCGCTTCGGCCGCGCCATGACCTCCCTGAGCCGCCAGCAGACCAAGACCTGTCTCGATGGCTGGCTGCCCGTGATCCTACTGTCGGCCCGCGACGGCGACGTCCGTTACCAGTTCACCATCTGGGCAACCCCGCTACCGACCGCCAAGGACTGGCGCAAGGCATTCGACTGGCCCACCGAGGGCGAGAACTTCCTCCTCTGGACCCTCCTCAGGGCCACCAACACCGGCGGCGAGCCCGCTCGTGCGAAACTCGCGGCTGCGTGCCAGGGTGGCGGTCGCGTGCGCGAATGGTCCTTCGCCTGGGAACTCGCGCCCGGCCAGAGAGCCGAAGCCGCTATTAGAGTTCCCTTCCTCCCCATCAAAGACCCGTCCGTCTTCGAGCGGGAGGACCCGAATGTCTGGCTCGAGCGAACCGTGACCTACTGGCGGGGCCTGATGGCCAGGGCGGCGCGGATCGAAGTCCCGTCCAGGAAAGCAACCGAGGCGCTCCTCGCTGCCCACGTGTGCCAGTTCCTGGTCAGCGACCACGGCGAACTCCACGGCGGCGAGGGCTTCTACGACACCTTCTTCATCCGCGACGGCGCCTACCAACTGATGGAACTCGAAGAAGCGGGTTTCCGGGACCCCGCGGCCAAAGCCATCACCTTTTTCCTCCGCAGGCAGCGACCCGATGGCCGCTTCGAGTCCCAAAGAGGGCAACTCGACGCCAACGGCCAGGCCCTCTGGGCGATCTGGCAATACTACAAGATCACCGGTGACCGCGCCTGGCTGGCGAGGGTCTTCCCCCAGATGCTCCGCGCCACCGAATGGATCAAGAAGGCCCGCCGCCTCGCACCGCCAGGCTCCCCATTCGCCGGGCTGTTACCGGCCGCGCCGGCCGATGGCGAACACCTCTGGGACGGCAAACACCACATTGTGGGCTACGACTTCTGGAACCTCCGGGGCCTCCTCTGCACCGCGGACGCGGCGCGCTCTCTCGGCAGGAACGACGCGGCGGCCGTTCTCGAGGCCGAAGCAGCCGACTACCGCGCGGCGATCAACGCCGCCTGGAAACGCACCGGTCTTCCTCACTTCCCACCCAGTTGGGAAAAGGTGGGCACCCACTGGGGAAACACCGAGACCCTCTGGCCAACCGAAATCTTCCCGCCGGACGACCCGCGCGTCGTCGCGCTCATCGAGCACGCCCGAACGAAACACGGCGGCGGTTTCTGCGAGGGCACCATCCGCTGGACCGCGCGAGCGGGAGCCATCCACCCGTACCTGTCGGCCTACACCACCATGGCCAGCCTCCTCCGAGGCGACCACGAGCGGGTCGTCGAGGACTTTCACTGGTATCTCCTCCACTCGGCCGCCACCCACGCCTTCCCCGAGGGCATCTTCTACAAGCGCCGTTTCGCCTGGAGCAACACCATCCCCCATCCGACCGGGGCCTCGAACTACGCCCTGATGCTCCGCCACATGCTCGTCCACGAGCGAGGCGAGGAACTCCACCTCCTGTCGGCCGTGCCCGACTGGTGGCTTGGTGAGGGCAAGACCATCGCCATCGAGCGCGCGCCCACACATTTCGGTCCGATGAGCCTCCACACCCGCGGCACGGCCCGCGGAGTGGAGGTGAGGCTGGACCCGCCGCGGCGGAATCCCCCGGCCAGGATCGTCCTCCACCTGCCGGAGTCGCGCCCCCTCGTCGGCCAACCGAAGGGCGTGGTGGTGGCGGCCCGCGATGATCAGAGCAAGCGGTGGGATTTCCCGACGGTCGTCCGCCTCTACCAGGAGCGGATGCCCCGAGCAAGGCCGATACGCGGCCTTGCGGCATTGCCCGTCGGGCCGCTTCGCGCCGAGGACTGCGAGTTCCTCGACCTGCGCTCTGTGGCAAACACCGACCCTTTCTCCGCGCCCTTCGGTGTGCCCCAGCCGAAAGGCTCCCGATTCCTCTTCACGGGCTTGCCCGTCGGGGTAAAGACCATCGCGGGCGTGCCGTTCCGCATCATTGACCCCGCTGTGAACGAAGGCAAGGGCCTCGTCGTCCTTCATAGCCAGAAGGCGCCGCAGCGGACCCGTTGGCCGCGAGAGGTCGTCATTCCGGTGGGCCAGCGGGGCAAGCGCCTCTTCTTCCTGGGGAACGTCCACGGCTGGAGCCCCGACGATGAAGGCGCGGGCGAGTGGGGCGCCGTGGCCGAATACATCATCCGCTATGCCGATGGCTCGACCCAAACTGTGCCCCTCGTCGCCGGCCGCACTACCGACGACTGGGTCCTCCCGCCAGCGGCCACGGAGGCCCACTGCGCCCTCCGGGGAGGGGCCTGGCACCTGAACCTCCTCGGGGTCGCCTTGCGCCCGCTGCGGGTCGAGAAAATCGTCTTCCGCGACCTCGGCACTCCCGCCGCCCCACTCCTGGTCGCCGTGACCCTGGAGAAATAAACGACACCCGGCTCCGTCCCTCTCGCAGGCGCCAACCCCTGTAGGCGGGGCGTCTCGCCCCGCGAACACAGGCTGGAAAGCCTGT
>CAYYCI010000445.1:0-4201 GCA_964470215.1 uncultured Planctomycetota bacterium | reverse complement strand
GGGTCGTGGTCGCGGTGTTCGGGGTAGATGTAGAGGTGGTTGTGGGTGTATTGGCGGTAGAGCAGGGACATTGCGACGCTCGAGAGCATGGCTCGGCGGGCGTTGCTGCCGATGGCCATGTCGCCCGAGGCGGTGGAACTGTTGCCGAAGGTCACGTGGGGGTAGAGGAAGCGGAGTTGGAGTGACCAGTCGAGGTTGGCCTTGCGCTGGGTCTCGGTGTAGGTGACCGTGTCGAGTTGAGGGAACTTCCGGAGGTCGAGGCGGGAGTGGCCGCGGTCGCGGTTGTCGTAGAAATCGCCGGTGTTTCCCGACGCCGTTCCCTCTCTGAACCATTGGCGGAGGCGTCGCGCGACCTCGCTGCGGTCGCGCGCGGGGACGATCGGCGGGGTGGTGACGACCACCTGGCGGCTGAACCGCTCGAGGCGCTCGACCCTCCGGGCGAAGAACCAGATGGTCCAGTGGCCCGTCTGGCTAACGGTGGGGGTCCACGAGAAGGCGCCGGTGGCGGGGTCGAGGCTCATGTTCGCGGGGACGGGGGTCTCGCGGCCGTCCTTCTGGACGCGCGTCAGGCCGTAGGATGTGGCGCCGGGTGCGGCGATCGAGAAGGAGACCTCGCTCCCTGGACGGACGGCCATCTCGGCGGCGTATGCCGAAAGGCCCAGGAGGATGCATGCCAGAAACTGCCGCTTCATGACAGCGATTATAGAAAATCGCGGCAGGGGGCGAAAGGGGGGAGACACGGACGCGCACGGACGGACACGGACACAGGAAGAGCTCGCTGCGGGTGCCCGGGGGGTCAGGTCTGGGCTTCGAGGCGGGTGCGCAGTTGTGCGAGGACGCCCTCGAGGTCTGCGACGATGCGCGGCAGGTCCACCTGGTCGCCCGGCTCGCGGGGGATGCGCAGGACGTACTTTTGGGGATAGACGGCGATGCGCGCCCCGCCCTCGAGGGGGATGATGCTCTTTGTGACGGGACTGGCGGTCGAGCGCCTGGGGGCGAGCATGTCGTCAACGCGGCTGCGCAGTTCGCGGGTCGAGAGGCCGTGTTTGAGCGCGGTGCGGAAGAGGAGGAACTGGTCGTCGCCCGGCTTCAGGCGCGAGAGTTCCTCGAGGTGGGTGAGCGAGACGGCGCCGGCGGGCCGGGAGCGGACGTGGTCCTGGATTCTGGGGTCGAGGCTCAGGAGTTTGAGTTTGCGCGAGACGCGGGTGCGGTGGACGCCGATCAGGTCGGCAATCTCGCCCTGGTTCGCCGCGTAGCCCTCGTCGAGCATCCGGCGGTAGGCCCCCGCCTCGTCAATTGGGTTGAGGTCCTCGCGGGCGACGTTCTCGGCGACCGAGAGGATGAAGACCTCGCGGTCCTCGAGCGAGCGAACGATGCAGGGGGCGGTGGTCAGGCCGGCTCGTCCTGCGGCGACGAATCGCCTTTCGCCCACGACGATCTGGTAGGCGCCGACCTCGCCCGGCATCGGTCGGACCAGGAGGGGCTGGATGACGCCCTGCGAGCGGATGGAGTCGGCGAGTTCGCTTATGGCGGCCTCGTCGAATGAGCGGCGCGGCTGGTCGGGGTTGGGTCGGAGGCGGTCGAGGGGGATTTCTCGGACCTCGCCCTCGGGCTTGGCGGGCGCCTGCGCGCGGTTGAGGTTCAGCAGCCGCTCCATGGCGGTCAACTCACGCTCGGTGGCGGATGTCTTGGTCGCTGGCATGGTCGGTCTTTCTCCTGGGACTTCAGGCCTCGAGGGCGAATGCGGCCTCGCGCTCCAGACACCGCTCCACCACCGCCGCGTCCACCACCTCGAGTTCGTTGAGGATGATGTGTTCGAGGGCGTTGTGGCAGAGCATGGTGATCGGCCTGGGCAAGCCGCCGGTGGCCTCGTAGATCGCCTTGACGGCGTCCGGGGTGAACAGCGGGCGCTCGCCGCGGTAGCCCGCCACCCGGAGGCGGAACTCGATCATCTCGGCCACCTCGTGTTCCTCGAGGGGGTTGAGGACGTAGCGCAGGGCGATGCGGTCGAGGAAATTGCGGCGGGCGCGGAGCTTCGCCAGCAGTTCCAACTGCGCGAAGATCACCAACTGGAGGAGTTTGAACTTGTCGGTCTCGAAGTTCAGGAACATCCGGATCATCTCGAGGATCGCGGGGGAGAGAATCTGGCCCTCGTCAATCAGCAAGATGACCGTGTGGCCCTCTTCGGTCTCCTCGAGGAGGAAGTTGCGGAAACACTCCTTGAAGTCGTAGCCCGAGCGTCCCTTCCGCTCGATCCCGAACGCCTTGAGGAGGTAGGAGATGAACTGGAACTCGCTGCGGAAGGACGGGTCGTCAATCACCCGGATGCGGTAGCCGTCCTCCTGGGAGATGTCCTCGTAGAGTTTCCGACACAGGGTGGTCTTCCCCACTCCGATATCGCCGATTATCACGTTCAGCCCGCGCCGCTGGCGGATCGAGAGTTGGAGACGGAGGAGGGCCTCGCGGTGCTCCTTCGAGGCGTACATGAACGCCGGGTCCGCAGTGGTGGAGAAAGGCTCCTGCGCCAGACCGAGCGCAGTGTAAAGGTCCACGGCTCTGAGGGTCCTTTAACGGGGAGAAACACGTGCGGGGACGGAGTCTAAGTATAAGAACCCCAGGCGTCCTGTCAAGAAAAATTTGGCGCTCGCGCGGGGGCGGCCCGAGATTGTAGGCGATTCGCGCACGACGAACGACACTGGCATTTCCCAGACATTTCGCGACAGACAGTGGTGCAGAGCCCCTGGCAAGTCAATCAGCAAAGCCTCGGTGATAGCTCGCTGGGGCAAGAAGCGCGCCAGAGACTACAGCCCCAGCCCTTTCAGGCCCACGCACGGGTTTCGCTCATACTCTCAGGCTTTCCAGCCTGTGCGCCTCGCGCAAATTGAAGGTTGGCAACTCTACTGTGGGCGGAGCCTCCGGGGGCCGCGTCGAGGGATCGGGCGAGGCGCCGCCTCGCCCCCACAATTCGCCATCCGCGTCCATGCGTGTTCATCTGTGCCCATCCGTGGCGATTTTCTAAGGGGGCGCCGGCGGAAGACCCGAGCCTTCGCGCGCTCTGGCGGCGCCGGCGAGCCAGGCCGGGTTGCGTTTTCTCAGGAGCCGGGGGCGGGGGTCGGTTCGGGCGACGGGACAGGGGCGCGGGTGAAGAGGCCCTTGATGTCCTCGATTATCATATACAGGCTGGGGATGATCAGCAGGGTGATGGTCGTTGCGAAGAGGAGGCCATAGCCGAGCGAGAGGGCCATGGGGATGAGGAAGCGCGCCTGGACGGAGGTCTCGAAGATCATGGGCGCCAGGCCCCCGAAGGTGGTCAGGGTGGTCAGGAGAATGGGCCTGAATCGGCGAATGCCGGCCTGGCGAATCGCGCTCGTGGCGTCGAGGCCCTCGCGCCGCATGCGGTTGGCGAAGTCTATGAGGACCAGAGCGTCGTTGACCACCACGCCGGAGAGGGCGACGATGCCCAGGAGGCTTATGACGCTGAGGTTGTAGCCCATCACGAGGTGGCCGAGGACGGCTCCGACCAGGCCGAACGGGATGGCCATCATGACGACCAGCGGCTGGGCGTAACTGCGGAACGGGATTGCCAGGAGGGCGTAGATGGCCATCAGGGCGATGGCGAAGGTCGGGATGATCGTCTGGATGCTCTCGCGCATCTCGGCCTGGCGGCCCTCGAAACTGTAGCCCAGGCCGGGGAACTGGCGCATCAGGTCGGGCAGGACCTCGGCCCTCAGCGTGGCGATGACCTTGCCGTTCTCGCCAATGGGCACCACGTTGGCGGTCACGGTCACCGTGCGGCGGCCGTTGCGGCGGGTGATGTCGGTGTAGGCGCGGCCGCGGTGGACCGCGGCGACCTGGCGGAGGGGAACATCGCGCCCGGCGGGGGTGCGGACCAGGAGGTTCTCGATGTCGGCCTCGCTGGTCCGCCGGGCCTCGGGCAGGCGGACCTTGACCTTGATCTCGTTGCGGCCCCGCTGCTGGCGGATGGCCTCGGCGCCGTAGAAGGCGTTGCGGACCTGGCGGGCGACCTCCCTGACCGTCAGGCCGAGGCTGTGGCCTTCGGGCTTGAGGGTGAAACTCAACTGGGCCTTGCCGGGGGTGTAGCCGTCGTCTATGTCGCGGACGTTCGGAAACTCGGCCAGGCGCGCCGCCAGCGCCCGGCTCGCCTGGTCCAGCACGGCGATGTCCCGGTGGCTCAGTTCGA